>NZ_WKDB01000018.1:0-99842 GCF_021606215.1 Pseudomonas sp. PA-5-4B
GGGGCTGCTTCGCAGCCCAACGCAGGACAAGCCTGCTCGCCACAGGAGAAATGGGATGCCTCTAAAAGTTGTGTAGATACCTATGCTGCGATAGCGGTGTGTCAGCCCCAGCTATGGCACTGATCCGCCGGCATCGCAGGCAAGCCAGCTCCCACCTTTGCGCGGTGTGCAGTCCATTAAATGGGGCGTAACCGCAGGATTTGCGCGCCGTCGAACGGGTCCGTGAGGTAATGCGCCTGCACCCCGAATGTTTCCTGTAGCCGCTGCGGCGTCAGCACCTCCAACGGCGTGCCCAATGCCACCAGGCAGCCGCGATCCAGTATCGCCAAACGATCACAGGTCAGCGCCTGGTTCAGGTCATGCGTGGCAGACGACACATATGCAGCGGGCTCTATAGATCAAGGTGGGAGCTGGCTTGCCTGCGATAGCCATAGGTGTCTACACAACGGTTAGAAGTCTGTCGCAAGTGGGCTGTTGTGGCGAGCAGGCTTGCCCTGCGTTGGGCTGCGAAGCGGCCCCAAACCCAGACGCTGAGTACTTTCAGGAAAATTGCAGTGCCTTTACTGGGGCTGCTTCGCAGCCCAACGCAGGACAAGCCTGCTCGCCACAGGAGAAATGGGATGCCTCTAAAAGTTGTGTAGATACCTATGCTGCGATAGCGGTGTGTCAGCCCCAGCTATGGCACTGATCCGTCGCCATCGCAGGCAAGCCAGCTCCCACCTTTGCGCGGTGTGCAGTCCATTAAATGGGGCGTAATCGCAGGATTTGCGCGCCGTCGAACGGGTCCGTGAGGTAATGCGCTTGTACCCCGAATGTTTCCTGTAACCGCTGCGGCGTCAGCACCTCCAACGGCGTGCCCAATGCCACCAGGCAGCCGTGATCCAGCACCGCCAAACGATCACAGGTCAGCGCCTGGTTCAGGTCATGCAGCGCAATCAGCGTGGTCACCGGCAGCGCCTGCACACCTTTCAAAATCGCCAGTTGATGTTGGATATCCAGGTGATTGGTCGGCTCATCCAGCAACAAGATCTGCGGTCGTTGCGCCAATGCGCGGGCGATGTGCACGCGTTGGCGCTCGCCGCCAGAGAGGCTGCGCCAGGCGCGTTGGCTCAGGTGGGTGGCATCGACGTCGTGCAGCGCCTGGCGCACGATGGCATCGTCTTCGGCAGACCACGGGCTCAGCGCCGACAGCCAGGGCGTGCGGCCCAGCGCCACGGCATCGAACACGCGGATGGCATCGTCGGTATCAGCCTGCTGCTCCACCACCGCCAGGTGTTGCGCAACAAGGCGGCGGGGCAGTTTGGTCAGGCGCTGGCCGCCCAGTGACACCTCGCCGGACGCAGGCACACGCAAACCGGCGAGCAATTTAAGCAGGGTGGATTTGCCCGAGCCGTTCGGCCCGACAATGCCCAAGGTTTCACCTGGCTGAACTTCAAGATCAATGTCGCGCAGCAAATGCGCTTCACGCACCTTGAAGCCCAGGCCGGTGCAACTGAGTACCGTCATCGCGCATTCCTCCGGCCAATCAGGATCAATGCAAAGACTGGCGCGCCGACCAAGGCAGTGACCACACCGACGGGAATCACCTGGCCTTTGATCAAGGTGCGCGACAGCACATCAGCAGCGATCAGAAACAACGCGCCACCCAGCGCACTGGCGGGCAGCAACCGCGAATGCCCGGTGCCTAGCAGCAGGCGCACGGCGTGGGGAATCACCAGCCCGACAAAACCGATGGAGCCGACAATCGACACCATCACCGCCGTCACCAGCGCCGCGCAACCGACAAGCACAAATTGCACACGGCGCACTGGAATACCCAACGAAGCCGCCGAGTCGGTGCCAAAGGTAAACGCATCCAGCGCACGCCGATGCCACAAGCACACCGCCAGGCCTGCGACCGCCACCGGCACCGCCAGCCACACCGACGGCCAGCGCACGCCGCTGAGGTTGCCCAGCAGCCAGAACATGATGCCGCGCGCCTGTTCGGAACTGGCGGACTTGGTGATCAGGAACGCGGTGAGGGCATTGAACAGCTGCGAACCGGCGATGCCGGCGAGGATGATCTGGCCGGTGCCGCTGGTTGAGCCGCTGGCCCGTGCCAATAGAATCACCAACGCAAACGCCGCCATCGCGCCGACAAACGCGCCCGCCGACAGCGAAATCAGCCCGCCGCCCACGCCCATCAATGCCACCAACACTGCACCGGTCGAGGCGCCCGCGCTGATGCCCAGCAGGTACGGATCGGCCAATGGGTTGCGCAGCAGCGACTGCAGGATCACCCCGCAGGTGGCCAGCCCGGCGCCACACGCGGCGGCAACCAGCGCCCGTGTCAGGCGGTAGTTCCACACCACGCCTTCATCGATCGGGTCGAGCACGTAACCGGCCGCCCAGAGTTTGTTGGCCAGCACCTGCAAGACCACTTGCGGTTCGATGGCGGTTTCGCCGATGGCGGTGCCGGCGAGCACGGCCATCAGCAACACGGCGAGGGCGAGTAGGGTTCGCATCATTTCGACAGGTCGTAGCCGTCGATGGCACCGGCCAGTTGTTCCAGGCCATCGAACATGCGCAGGCTGGCCTGCAACGCCAGGGCATCAATAATGAGGATGCGGTTGTTTTTCACCGCGTCCATGTTGCGGGTCACCGGGTCGCTGCGCAGGAAGGCGAGTTTCTTTTCATGGTCGTCGGCCGGGTAGCGACGGCGGTCCATGCGCGCGATCACCAGGAAGGTCGGGTTGGCCTTGGCGATGGTCTCCCAACCGACGGCGGGCCATTCTTCGTCGGACTGCACCACGTTGTGCAGGCCGAGGGTTTGCAGCATCAATTCGGGAATGCCCTTGTGGCCGGCCACATACGGGTCGGCGGCCATTTCGCTGCTGGAAAACCACACCAGTGCGCTGGCGTGCTTGAGGCCCTTACCTTGGGCGGTGGCGACCGACTTGGCCAGGCGGGCCTTGAGTTCGTCATTCAACTGTTGGCCGCGCGCTTGCACGTCGAAAATCTCAGCCAACTGGCTGATGCTTTTATAAATCGTGTCGATGCGAAACGGCTCCAGCCGCGTGCCATCGGCGCCCACCAGGTTGTCCTTGCTTTCGCAGTCGGAGGGCAGCACGTAGGTGGGAATCTTCAGTTCGTGGAATTGCTCGCGGGTACCGACCACGCCTTGCGGGCCGACCACCCATTCCAGCTCGGCGGCCACCAGTTGTGGGCGTTTGGCGATCACAGCTTCGAAGCTCGGCTCGTTGTCGGCCAGGCGCTCGATCTTGTCGTTTTGCGCTTTGAACTGCGGTAATACGCTGTTGAACCACAGCGAAGTGCCGACCACTTTGTCCGCTACGCCCAGAGCGTAGAGCATCTCGGTGGCGGCCTGGCCAATGGTCACGCTGCGTGCCGGGGCCTGTTGGAAGGTGACGCTGCTGCCGCAGTTTTCCACCGTGAGCGGGTAGTGAGTCGGCGTGGCGTGGGCCAGGGCACAAAAGCCCAGGCCGGTGATCAGGGCGCAAACGCGTAGCAGCATGGGGCAATCTCCGAGTGAACCGTACGGGAAACAGGGCAGGTACGGCTCGGAAACACACCTTTGAACGCTGCAGGTTTGCAGGGCGCGGATGTCCTTCCCGGACACCCCGCCGGTGAGTGATAACGCTGGGCCGGCAGGTCTCCTGACTGATGCGTCGTCGCCTCGCTCCGGCCTTCCCGGACGTGGTCCAGTGGCAATGGGGAGCAGGCTCGGCACCTACAGTTGCGGGGGCAGTTTCGATTGGCGCGATGGGCCGCGCTTCGAATTCCCTATTAGTCCCGTTTGGGAACCGGCGCGGTATGGTAGTCGATTGCGGGGTGCGGGGGGAATTGGCGCCATTCCTGCGAAGAATAAGAGCTATGCCTTGGGCCTGCCTACTGCTCGCCGGTTCAGTTGGGGACGCCTGCGCTTTTGAAGGCCTGGAGAAGGTGACCATGCCTACCAACCGAGTAACGCGCGAGCAAGTGCTGGAAGCGAGTAAAGGCAAGCTGCAAAAGCAGTGGGGAACGTGACGGTCGACTAATCGATAAGCACCGCAGATCAAAGGTGGGAGCTGGCTTGCCTGCGATGGCAGTGGGTCAGCCAAGGAGTTGTCACTGATGCACCGCTATCGCAGCATAGGTATCTACACAACTTTTTAAAGCAGCCTATTTCTCCTGAGGTGTCTGGGTTTGGGGCCGCTTCGCGGCCCAACGCAGGACAAGCCTGCTCGCCACAACAGCCCACTGGCCACTAACCGGTTGTGTAGATACCTATGGCTATCGCAGGCAAGCCAGCTCCCACAGTTGAAGGGTGTTGCCGGTTTTATTTGCGATCCAGCCACACGGTCTGTGCGTTGCAGAATTCACGCACACCAAAGTGAGACAATTCCCGCCCGAACCCACTCTTTTTCACGCCGCCAAACGCCACGCGTGGGTCTGACACGCTGAACGAGTTGACGAATACTGCGCCGGTTTCCAGTTGGTTGGTGAAATCCCGTGCCTTCGCCGAGTCGGTGGTGAAGACACTGGCGGTCAAGCCGAACTCGCTGTCGTTGGCCAGGGCCAAGGCGTGGTCAGCATCGCGGGCGGTGATGATCGAGGCCACGGGGCCGAACAGTTCCTGTTTGAACGAGGTCATCTGGTCGGTGACGTTGGCCAGTACGGTCGGCTCATAGTAGTTGCCGGCGCCGGGCACTTTATTGCCGCCCAGCAGCAGGGTCGCGCCTTCTTCCAGGGTGGCTTGGACTTGGCCATGCAGCTCGTCGCGCAGGTCGAAACGGGCCATCGGGCCGACGTAAGTGTGGGTCGAGGTCGGGTCGCCCATTACCAGCGCGCGGCTGGCCTGAAGGAATTTGGCTGTGAAAGCTTCCACCACACCTGCTTCGATGATCAGGCGCTTGGCGGCGGCGCAGACCTGGCCGCTGTTCTGGAAGCGCCCGATCACGGCGGCCTGCACGGCGGCATCAAGGTCGGCGTCGTTAAGCACGATAAACGGGTCGGAGCCGCCCAATTCCAGCACGCATTTTTTCAGCGCTGCACCGGCTTGGGAGCCGATGGCGATACCGGCGCGCACGCTGCCAGTGAGGGTGACGGCGGCGATGCGTGGGTCGGCGATGGCCTTGGATACGCCGTCGTTGGTCACGTTGACCACTTCAAAAATACCTTCGGCAAAACCGGCTTTCTGGAACGCCTGCTGGATCAGGTAGGCGCTGCCCATCACATTCGGCGCGTGTTTGAGCACGTAGGTGTTACCGGCCAGCAAGGTCGGCACGGCGCCGCGCAGTACTTGCCACACCGGGAAGTTCCACGGCATGACGGCGAAGATCAGGCCCAGCGGACGATATTCGATCTGCGCGCTGCCGTTGTCCACCAGGGTCGGTTCCGATGCGAGCATGGCTGGGCCTTGGGCGGCGTACCACTCGCTGAGCTGTGCACATTTTTCGATTTCGGCGCGGGCCTGGGCGATGGGTTTGCCCATTTCCAGGGTGATCATCTGGGCCATGTCTTCGGCTTGCTCGCGCAATGCACCGGCCAGGGCCAGCAGCAGTTCAGCGCGTTGGCTCACCGGCTGGCGGCGCCAGCTGCGGAAAGCGTCAGTGGCGCGGTCTAGGGCGGCGTCCAGTTGCGCCGCGGTTTCGTAGGGGTAGCTGGCGACCATTTCGCCATTGGCGGGGTTGATCGACAAGGCGTGGGTCTGGTGAGTAATAGCGTTCATGGCACCGTCCGGCTGAATGAGTGGAATGGGGTTAGCCTACGGGGATGCATGTTTTCTGGAAACTGAATAATATTAAGTGATACGTTCTCGAATTGAGAATGGACGTTGGATTTTGGACGCGGAGCGTCCTTGGCGGCATTCCCGCGCAGAGCGTGGGAACGATCACATACGTTCACGATTGGAGAATGACTTGGATCTGGTGCAGCTGGAAATCTTCAAGGCCGTTGCCGAGCAAGGCAGCATCAGCGCCGCCGCGCAGTTGATTCATCGCGTGCCGTCGAACTTGACCACACGCATCAAGCAACTGGAGCAGGATTTGGGCGTGGAGTTGTTTATCCGTGAGAAAAGCCGCCTGCGCCTGTCGCCAGCCGGCTGGAATTTCCTCGGTTATGCGCGGCGCATTCTTGATTTGGTGCAGGAGGCCCGCGCAACCGTGGCCGGGGAGGAGCCTCAGGGCGCGTTTGCGCTTGGCTCGCTGGAGAGTACGGCGGCTGTACGCATTCCGGCGCTATTGGCGGCGTATAACCAGAAACACACCAAGGTCGAGCTGGACCTGAGCACCGGGCCGTCGGGCACGATGATCGAGGGCGTGTTGTCGGGGCGCCTGGCGGCGGCGTTTGTCGATGGGCCGGTGCTGCATGCCACGCTGGAGGGCGTGGCGGTGTTTGAGGAGGAGATGGTGGTGATTGCGCCGCTGCACCATGCGCCGATCACGCGGGGCCAGGATGTGGCGGGGGAGAGCATCTACACCTTTCGTTCGAACTGCTCGTATCGCCATCACTTCGAACGCTGGTTTTCACAGGATGGCGCGGTGCCGGGCAAGATCTTCGAAATGGAGTCCTATCACGGCATGCTCGCCTGCGTCAGCGCCGGGGCCGGCCTGGCGCTGATGCCGCGCAGTATGCTGGAGAGCATGCCGGGGTTTACGACGGTGAGTGTGTGGCCGTTGACCGACGCGTTTCGCCTGCTCAATACCTGGCTGATCTGGCGCCGAGGCACGGTGTCGCAGAGTTTGAACAGCTTTGTGAAGTTGCTGGAGGAACGCGGCCTGGTAGCCACTTAGATCTCATGTGGGAGCTGGCAAGCCAGCTCCCATCTGTTGATCTGTGTCAGCCGCCAAATTGCAGGGTGCCCATGGCCAGCTTGGCCATTATCGCCGTGGCGCCCAACTGCACCAGCCACAAGGCCAACCCACCCAGGAACACGCCCAGCGCCACTTGCAGCACCAGACTTTTCTGGCGCTTGGCTTGCGGCGCGCGCGGGGTGTAGTCATGCAGTTCGTCGCGGTCGGCGCGCAGGTCCAGGTCGTCGTTTCTCATAGGGCTCTCACAGCAAAGGGGCGATCAGGGTTCAGTCTAGTGGGTTCGCCAATAAAAAGGGGGAAGCCATCGGCTTCCCCCTTCGTACGACGCTGGCAGGTTTATAGAACCTGAACAATCGCTTTTGTTACCGCACCAATGTTCGACTGGTTCAACGCGGCCACGCAGATACGGCCGGTGTCGAGCGCGTAGATGCCAAACTCGGTGCGCAGGCGGGTGACTTGCTCAACGGTCAGGCCGGAGTAGGAGAACATCCCACGCTGGCGGCCGACGAAGCTGAAGTCGTGGCCCGGTGCAGCCTTGGCCAGTTCGGCGACCATCTGCTCGCGCATGCCGCGGATGCGCAGGCGCATCTCGGCCAGTTCCGCTTCCCATTGGGCGCGCAGCTCAGGGTTGTTCAGCACGGCCGCCACGATCGCCGCGCCGTGGGTCGGCGGGTTGGAGTAGTTGGTGCGGATAACGCGTTTGACCTGGGACAGGATGCGCGCGCTTTCTTCCTTGGATTCGCTGACGATCGACAGCGCGCCCACGCGTTCGCCGTACAGCGAGAACGACTTGGAGAACGAGCTGGAGACAAAGAAGGTCAGGCCCGATTCAGCAAACAGGCGCACAGCAGCGGCGTCTTCGTGGATGCCGTCGCCAAAGCCCTGGTAGGCCATGTCGAGGAACGGCACCAGGTTCTTGGCCTTGATGACCTCCAGCACGTTTTGCCAGTCGGCCGGGCTCAGGTCAACGCCGGTCGGGTTGTGGCAGCAGGCGTGCAGCACCACGATGGACTGTGGCGGCAGGGCGTTGAGGTCTTCGAGCAGGCCGGCACGGTTGACGTCGTGGGTGGCGGCGTCGTAGTAGCGGTAGGTCTGCACCGGGAAGCCGGCTTTTTCGAACAGGGCCTGGTGGTTTTCCCAGCTCGGGTCGCTGATAGCGACGACGGCGTTGGGCAGCAGTTGCTTAAGGAAGTCCGCGCCGATTTTAAGCGCGCCGGTGCCGCCGACCGCTTGGGCGGTGATCACACGGCCGGCGCTCAGCAGTGGCGACTCAGCGCCGAACAGCAGCTTTTGCACGGCCTGGTCGTACGCCACGATACCGTCGATCGGCAGGTAGCCACGGGCGGCGTGTTGCGCCACGCGAATGGCTTCCGCTTCGGCAACGGCACGCAAGAGTGGAATCTTCCCCTCCTCGTTGCAGTAAACGCCCACGCCAAGGTTGACCTTGGTGGTTCGTGTATCGGCGTTAAATGCTTCGTTGAGGCCCAGGATTGGATCGCGTGGTGCCATTTCGACAGCGGAGAACAGGCTCATTTTTGCGGCAGCTCTATGGGGGAATGGAGGGACGTGTCGCGCTCCAGCCGAATGCACTAGAGCGGTGCACAAACGGGGAGCTAGTATAGAGGCCATCCAGGCTCAGGGCGACAACCGAAACGGCTTTTAAGCCAAGTTTTTCGGTTTATTTGCCCACCGTTAGTCTTATTGCAATATTGATCAGCGACGGCAGGTAGGACGATTGCCTTGAAACCCGTCACATTCGCCACCACTTCTACAGCTATCATGGTTTTTTCCTGCAACCTGCGAAGACTATTCGCGGGTTGCTGAGCTATTTCGTCCCTGGCGGTTTCGAGTCTGGGGTGACTTCACGAGGTACGTTATGTCGGATTTCCAGCTCGTCACCCGTTTTGAACCCGCCGGCGACCAGCCCGAAGCCATTCGCCAGATGGTCGAAGGCATCGAAGCCGGCCTTGCGCACCAGACGCTGCTCGGGGTGACCGGTTCAGGCAAGACCTTCAGCATCGCCAACGTGATCGCGCAGATCAACCGCCCGACTCTGGTGCTGGCGCCGAACAAAACCCTGGCCGCGCAGTTGTACGGTGAGTTCAAGGCGTTCTTTCCGAACAACGCGGTGGAGTACTTCGTCTCCTACTACGACTACTACCAGCCCGAAGCCTATGTGCCGTCGTCCGACACCTTTATCGAGAAGGATGCGTCGATCAACGACCATATCGAGCAGATGCGGTTGTCGGCGACCAAGGCGTTGCTGGAGCGCAAGGACGCAATCATCGTCACCACGGTGTCGTGCATCTACGGCCTGGGCAGCCCGGAAACCTATTTGAAAATGGTGCTGCACGTCGATCGCGGCGACAAACTCGACCAGCGCGAACTGCTGCGCCGCCTGACAAGCCTTCAGTACACCCGCAACGACATGGATTTTGCCCGTGCCACCTTCCGTGTGCGTGGCGATGTGATCGACATTTACCCGGCCGAATCCGACCTGGAAGCGATCCGCATTGAGCTGTTCGACGATGAAGTCGAGAGCCTGTCGGCCTTCGACCCGTTGACCGGCGAGGTGATCCGCAAACTGCCGCGCTTCACCTTCTATCCGAAAAGCCACTACGTGACGCCGCGTGAAACCCTGATGGGGGCGATCGAAGGCATCAAGGCCGAACTGGTAGAGCGTCTGGAATACCTGCGCGCCAACAACAAGCTGGTGGAAGCCCAGCGCCTGGAGCAGCGCACCCGCTTCGATTTGGAGATGATCCTGGAGCTGGGCTACTGCAACGGCATCGAAAACTACTCGCGCTACCTGTCGGGGCGCGAAGCCGGCGCCGCGCCGCCGACGCTCTATGATTATTTGCCCGACGACGCGCTGCTGGTGATCGACGAATCCCACGTCAGCGTGCCGCAGGTCGGCGCCATGTATAAGGGCGACCGTTCGCGTAAAGAGACGTTGGTGGAATACGGCTTCCGTCTGCCATCGGCACTGGATAACCGGCCGATGCGTTTTGACGAGTGGGAGGCCATCAGCCCGCAGACCATCTTCGTGTCTGCAACCCCAGGCAACTATGAAGCCGAACATGCCGGCCGTGTGATTGAGCAGTTGGTGCGGCCGACCGGGCTGGTGGACCCGCAGATTGAAATCCGCCCGGCGCTGACCCAGGTCGATGATTTGCTCTCGGAAATCACCAAGCGCGTGGCCTTGGAAGAGCGCGTGCTGGTCACCACGCTGACCAAGCGCATGTCCGAAGACTTGACCGATTACCTGGCCGACCACGGCGTTCGCGTGCGTTATTTGCACTCGGACATCGACACCGTGGAGCGTGTAGAGATCATCCGCGACCTGCGCCTGGGTGTGTTTGATGTGCTGGTGGGCATCAACTTGCTGCGCGAAGGCCTGGACATGCCGGAGGTTTCGCTGGTGGCGATTCTGGATGCGGACAAGGAAGGCTTCCTGCGTTCCGAGCGCTCGTTGATCCAGACCATTGGCCGTGCCGCGCGTAACCTCAATGGTCGCGCGATTCTGTACGCGGATCGCATCACCGGCTCCATGGAACGGGCGATTGGCGAGACTGAGCGCCGTCGTGACAAGCAGATTGCGTTTAACCTGGAGCATGGCATCACCCCCAAAGGGGTGTTCAAGGACGTTGCCGACATCATGGAAGGCGCCACCGTGCCGGGCTCGCGCAGCAAGAAGCGCAAGGGCATGGCCAAGGCGGCCGAGGAGAGCGCCAAGTACGAGAACGAACTGCGCTCGCCGAGTGAGATCACCAAGCGGATTCGGCAGTTGGAAGAGAAGATGTACCAGTTGGCGCGCGATCTTGAGTTTGAGGCGGCGGCGCAGACGCGCGATGAGATTGGCAAGTTGCGTGAGCGCCTGTTGGCTGTTTGATTTTTCGCTGGCCGGTCTGGCCTCATCGCGGGCAAGCCCGGCTCCCACAGTTGATGTGTGAACACAGTCAAAATGTGGGAGCTGGCTTGCCTGCGATAGCGGCACCGCGGTCTGCCAGAACCCCCCATGCTGGTGTTACCATTCGCCCCTTGTTTCAATTTTCAGTTTTATCGCCCATTCGAGACCTGCCATGACCACCGTCCGCACGCGCATTGCGCCATCGCCTACTGGGGATCCCCACGTCGGTACTGCCTACATCGCCCTGTTCAACTACTGCTTTGCCAAGCAGCACGGCGGTGAATTCATCCTGCGGATCGAAGACACCGACCAGGTGCGCTCCACCCGTGAGTCGGAGCAGCAGATTTTCGATGCCTTGCGCTGGTTGGGCATTACCTGGGCTGAAGGCCCGGACGTCGGCGGCCCGCACGGCCCGTATCGTCAGAGCGAGCGCAGCGACATCTACAAGCAGTACACCCAGCAACTGGTCGACATGGGCCATGCCTTCCCGTGCTTCTGCACCGCCGAAGAACTCGACCAGATGCGCGCCGAGCAACAGGCCCGTGGCGAAACCCCGCGTTACGACGGCCGCGCGTTGCTGCTGTCCAAGGAAGAAGTGGCCCGGCGCCTGGCCGCCGGCGAGCCGCACGTGATCCGCATGAAAGTGCCGAGCGAAGGCGTGTGCGTGGTGCCGGACATGCTGCGCGGTGATGTCGAGATCCCGTGGGACCGCATGGACATGCAGGTGCTGATGAAGACCGACGGCCTGCCGACGTACTTCCTGGCCAACGTGGTCGACGACCACCTGATGGGCATCACCCACGTGCTGCGCGGCGAAGAATGGCTGCCGTCTGCGCCCAAACTGATTCTGCTGTACGAGTATTTCGGTTGGGAGCAACCGCAGCTGTGCTACATGCCGCTGCTGCGTAACCCGGACAAGAGCAAGTTGTCCAAGCGCAAGAACCCGACCTCCGTCACGTTCTATGAGCGCATGGGCTTTATGCCTGAGGCGATGCTCAACTACCTGGGCCGCATGGGCTGGTCGATGCCGGATGAGCGCGAGAAGTTCTCGTTGCAGGAAATGGTCGACCACTTCGACCTGTCGCGCGTTTCCCTCGGCGGGCCGATCTTCGATATCGAGAAGCTGTCGTGGCTCAACGGCCAGTGGCTGCGTGATTTGCCGGTGGAAGAGTTTGCCAGCCGTGTGCAGCAGTGGGCGCTGAACCCCGAGTACATGATGAAGATCGCGCCGCTGGTGCAGGGCAGGGTAGAGACGTTCAGTCAGGTCGCACCGCTGGCCAGCTTCTTCTTCGCCGGTGGCGTGAACCCGGACGCCAAGCTGTTTGAGTCCAAGAAGCTCTCCGGTGATCAGGTTCGCCAGTTGATGCAGTTGATCCTGTGGAAGCTCGAAAGCCTGCGTCAGTGGGAGAAAGAGGCGATCACCGCGACAATCCAGGCAGTGGTGGAATCGTTGGAATTGAAATTGCGCGATGCCATGCCGCTGATGTTTGCCGCGATCACCGGGCAGGCCAGTTCGGTGTCGGTGCTCGATGCGATGGAAATTCTCGGCCCGGACCTTACGCGTTTCCGTCTGCGCCAAGCCCTTGATTTGCTTGGGGGTGTGTCGAAGAAAGAAAACAAAGAGTGGGAAAAGCTGCTGGGCGCTATCGCTTAAGCAGGCTGTTGTTACGACGAAACCCCGGTTTTCCGGGGTTTCGCCGGTAAGTGATTGTTATCCCGGCAAAAAAGTTTGGAAATTGTTGAAAATAAATTTGACACACTTCCAAACCGCCATTAAGATTCGCCCCGTCCTCACCGATGAGGGGCTATAGCTCAGCTGGGAGAGCGCTTGCATGGCATGCAAGAGGTCAACGGTTCGATCCCGTTTAGCTCCACCAATTTACAGGTTCAAGGTCTGGCCACACCGTCCTTGAATTGATCAGAACTCAGCTCTGATCGGTTGTACAGAAGGTTTTGTCCCCTTCGTCTAGTGGCCTAGGACACCGCCCTTTCACGGCGGTAACAGGGGTTCGAGTCCCCTAGGGGACGCCAGTTTCAACAAGCAGCTCGAAAGGTCTGCTGCGTCGCGAGACGAAAAATCCGGGGCTATAGCTCAGCTGGGAGAGCGCTTGCATGGCATGCAAGAGGTCAACGGTTCGATCCCGTTTAGCTCCACCAATTTACAGGTTCAAGGTTCCGGCCACACCGTCCTTGAATCGATCAGTTCTCAGCACTGATCAGTGTATAGAAGGTTTGTGTCCCCTTCGTCTAGTGGCCTAGGACACCGCCCTTTCACGGCGGTAACAGGGGTTCGAGTCCCCTAGGGGACGCCACGATTACCCGCTCTGCGGGATTTTTAAGGGTCATTCAATTATTGAATGGCCCTTTTGTTTGTCTGGCGTTTGGCCAATTCTCTCCTCAGTGCCCCTTATTCTGTCCTGACCAGCGGTCATGCCTGTCGCTTGCTAAATATTATTATGGTAATAATATTCAACCCATGAGAGACGGAGGCACTGATGAGCGATAAAAAAGCGCAAACCCGCGAACGCATTTTGCAGGCTGCCAGCGCGGCGTTGATCCAGCGCGGCCCGGCTGAGCCGAGTGTCGGCGAAGTCATGGGCGCAGCCGGGCTCACGGTCGGCGGTTTCTACGCGCACTTTGAAAGCAAGGACGCGCTGATGCTGGAGGCCTTCACCCAGTTGCTGGCTCGGCGGCGTGCGTCGATCGACGACATGGACGCGCAACTGACCGGTGAGGAGCGCAGAAGCCTGGTGGCGGCGTTCTACCTGTCGCGCAAGCACCGCGACTCCACCGACCACGCCTGCCCGATCCCCGCCACCGTGGGCGAGATGAGCCGCCTGCCGGACGAGTTCCGCCTGGCGCTCAACGAGCACACCGAATTGATGGCCGCCCAGTTGGCCGCCAGCCCCGAAGACACCGACAAGGCCCTGGCCGACATGGCCTTGATGATCGGCGGCCTGGCGCTGGCTCGTGCGCTTGGCTCGGGTGAATTGTCCGACCGCGTGTTGCGCGCCGCCAAGTCGGCAGTGCGTTAAAGAGGAGTCGCATGATGGGCGCATTAACCTGGATTCGTGGTTTCCATGGCACCGTTGGCCGTTTGGCACCGCGAACGGTGGCCAGCAAATTGCGCCGCACCTTCATGACACCGCGCAACTTGCCGCCGCGAGATTGGGAGCTGCCGCTGCTGGCGCAATCGGAGCGCATCACCTTGCGTTTCGGCTTGTCAGCGTTGTGCTGGGGCCAAGGCCCAGCAGTATTGCTGATGCATGGTTGGGAAGGGCGCCCCACGCAGTTCGCCAGCTTGATCACCGCGTTGGTGGACAATGGTTATTCGGTAATAGCCCTGGATGGCCCGGCCCATGGTCGCTCGCCGGGGCGTGAAGCGCATGTGTTGCTGTTTGCCCGCGCCATGCTCGATGCTGCCGCTGAATTGCCGCCGCTGCATGCGGTGGTCGGGCATTCCATGGGCGGCGCCAGTGCGATGCTGGCGGTGCAATTGGGGTTGCGCACTGAAGCGCTGGTGAGCATTGCCGCGCCCTCGCGCTTCCTGGATGTGCTGCGTGGCTTTACCCGCATGGTGGGCTTGCCGCCGCGTGCGCGCTCGGCGTTTATCCAGGAGGTCGAACAGACTTTCGGCATGCCGCTCAAGCACCTGGATGTGGCCCACTACCAGATGAACCTGCCGGGGTTGATCGTGCACGCTGAAGACGACACGTTCGTCCCGGTCAAAGCCTCGCAAGCCATTCATGAGGCTTGGTTCGACAGCCGCCTGCTGCGCCTGGAGCAGGGCGGTCATCAGCGGGTGCTGGCCGATCCACGGGTGATCGAGGGTGTGTTGGCCCTGTTGGCCGGCAGTCGTTTACAGGAGCGGCAAACCGCCTGATACACTGCCCGGCGACATTCATCGACTGGAGCAAGGCATGGGCTGGGATCTGGCAGCGCCGTTTATCATCGACCTGCAGGTCGCCGCTGAAGACATCGATGGCCTTGGGCACGCCAATAATGCGGTGTACGTGTCCTGGCTGGAGCGTTGTGCGTGGCGTCACTCCCAGCGTCTGGGGCTGGACCTCACCGAGTATCGCCGGCTGGACCGCGCCATGGCCGTGGTGCGCCATGAAATCGACTACCTGGCGGCCGGTTATGAAGGTGACGAGTTGCAATTGGCCACGTGGATCGTTGACTGGGACCAGCGGCTGAAGATGACTCGGCGCTTCCAGTTGGTACGCCCCAGCGATGGTGCGACCCTGCTGCGTGCGCAAACCACCTTTGTTTGCATCGAGCTGTCCAGCGGCAAACCCAAGCGCATGCCCGCCGAGTTTCTCGATGGCTATGGCCCGGCCCTGACAGGGGGTTAACGGTTACTGTGGGAAACCCAGTAAACTGCGCCACGATTTTTGTTGAGTGTTTCCCATGCAAATTGCTTTGGCGCCCATGGAGGGGTTGGTCGACAACATCCTGCGGGACGTGTTGACCCGCGTGGGCGGTATTGACTGGTGCGTGACCGAGTTCATTCGCGTCAACGACCGCCTGCTCACCCCGACCTATTTCCACAAGCTCGCCCCCGAACTGCTGCACGGTGCCCACACCGCAGCGGGCGTGCCGTTGCGCGTGCAGTTGTTGGGCTCGGACCCGGTGTGCCTGGCGGAAAACGCTGCGTTGGCGTGCGAATTGGGTTCCGAGGTGATCGACCTGAACTTCGGCTGCCCGGCCAAGACCGTCAACAAATCCCGTGGCGGTGCGGTACTGCTCAAGGAGCCCGAGCTGCTCAACCAGATCGTCGAGCACGTGCGCCGCGCCGTGCCGGCGCATATCCCGGTCACTGCGAAAATGCGCCTGGGCTTCGACAGCCCCGACGGTGCGTTGGTGTGCGCCACGGCCCTTGCTGAAGGCGGCGCGGCGCACATCGTGGTGCATGCGCGCACCAAGACCGATGGCTACAAGCCGCCGGCCCATTGGGAGTGGATTCCGCGGGTGCAAGACGTGGTCAAGGTGCCGGTGTTTGCCAATGGCGATATCTGGAGCGTCGAAGACTGGAAGCGTTGCCGCGAAGTCAGCGGCGCCGAAGACATCATGCTTGGCCGTGGCCTGGTGGCCCGCCCGGACCTGGCCCGGCAGATTGTGGCGGCGAAGGCAGGCGAAGAGGTGGTAGAGATGACGTGGGCAGACATGCAGCCGATGCTCCAGGAGTTCTGGCGCCAATCGGTGGCGCAACTGACCGAAAAGCAGGCGCCGGGCCGTTTGAAGCAGTGGCTGGCGATGCTCACGCGCAACTACCCCGAGGCAGTCGAGTTGTTTACCGCGCTGCGCCGCGAAACCGGGTTGGAGCAGGTCAGCCGCTTGCTGGGTATGAAGCATCCCGACCCGGCGTAGTGAAGCGATCACAGCCGCCTTTGTTTCAAAAATGCTCCGTATTGAAAGATACGGAGCATTTTTGCATTTAAAGGTATTGCCGGGGAGGCTCGCCAAGCTTGAGAGGTGGCGTTTTTTCGCTGTCGGAAGCTTTTTTAGTGCTGGAAAGCAACAGTCGCTGCCAAACCGGGTTTGGAAATTGATACAGAGTTGTTCTAAATAGTCAGTCGTTTTCTAATCAAGTAATAAATGTTGCGACAGGTGTTTCATTGAGTGCGGAGTATCACACGTTGTCGTTTTGTTGGTTAGTTAATCATGTCGCTTAATTGCAGCCTTGGCAGTTTATAAGTGCATGTGTCCGCTGTTATGCGGGTAGGGGTGAGCGACGTCTCGGTTTTTCGTGAATAACAACGGGGAAAAGTCCTAAAGGTTGATTTGGTTTCCTTATATGAAGCGCGATTTCTGGAACTCAATAATCTCGCGCTTCACAAAAGTAGGGTCTGTGAAGCAGCGCTGTTGCTTGCAGCACTTATAATGACTGTCGCTGTTCTGGGTTTTAATTGCCCAGGCTGCGCTTAATTAGGAAATTGCTAATGTCTTTTTCGATCAACCATTCGCCCTCTATCAACTCTGATACGTTGCCCCTTGACCTGACAGTCTCGAAAGAACCCAATGTCGGTAAGCCTGTTGGCCTGCACGGGGCTGGTTTGGGGCACACTCCACCCGCCCCCCGAACTGAGTTTTCCACGGCTCTGCAGCGTGACGGGTTGAATAATGCCAACATGCTCACGAAACTGTTTGATATGTTTGAACAACTTGTCAGCGCCCTGCGTGAGATGTTTTCGGGCAAGGCCGAAACAGTTGCCCTAATGCCTCACACCGATACAACAGCCAATACCACGCAAGGTATATACCCTCAGAACGACGTGGCTGTGCACACCCAACCTCTGCTGAAGGACGCTGCGGCTGCCGCGTCTCAATTGAAAGGCAAGCTGCAAACAGGCTCGCTGTCCAAGGTTATTTCGGACGTTGCGGATCAACTAAAAGAGAAGTCGGATGAGGATTCGCATCCAGCAGCGATACCAGTCTTCGGGAGCCGTGTTTCACATCCGATGCGCGAATCCGGTGTGAGCGTAACCAATCAGGCAAAACCGCAGGTCAAGGTGGAGGTCAATATCAACCATTGCCACTGTCCCGAGACCTTGGTTGAGCGCGATGGAATAACAACCGGTGTAAGTATACCGGTTGATCACCGCCCTCGGACGCGGATAAACCTTAAGCCTGACAGCCCTGCCGAGCCGCACCCCACTGTTGGCGAGACGCTCAAGACGGTTTCGCCTATCACGCCTGTAGCGCCGGCACCGATTGACGACCACGACCACGACCACGACCACGACAGCCATAGCAAACCGCGCCACATCCATAGTGAGGTGCCAGGCTCGCCCAGGAAGACCCCGCAGGAAGACTTGGAGGTACTCACTAAGCCCAAGGTTGGCGTCACGAGCCCAGGCCCTGCTGAAAATGAGAATGATCGTTGGGACCAGGGCTTCTCCAGCCGCTCCCGGCTGAGGAACTGACACCCGCCAGGGTGTTTTTACTTCGCCGATAACGCCGCGTTTCCCCGGGCCCAAGGTTCGGGGAACCGTTTGAAAAACGTGGAGCAAGTCATGGTGTATTACCGAATTGATAACATCGCTTACCCAGATGTGCGTCAGCTGCCAAGCATGGATTTGCATGGCGCACCCAATGAGCGCGCGTCCTTTTACGCGCCAAAACATGCCGGTTCGCGGTGGAACTCGGTGCCGGTGCCCAGTGATAGGCCTGGGCAACAAAGGGCTCAAAGCCTGGTGGACAGGGTTGCCGCATTTTTAGCGCAAGTGGCCAGTGGTCCCTCGCAGCCAAAGGCTAAGGTCTTTCCCGATGTGCCCCCACAACCCCAAGTGAATCCCCAGGCGGTGAGGCGTGCCGCGCCAGCTGACTCGGCGCCCGTGCTGACTTGCGTGCCTGCGCAGGCGCATGGAGGCGATATCCCGGGTTTGTCCGATAAGCGTAATGGCGCAAAGCCATTGAATATTTGGAGTGGGTTCCGTCAGGGGCCAGGCGGTAACTGTGCCACGGTAGCGACGATCAAGGCTGCCATGCACACATTCGGTCAAAGCCCGACAGACATCTACCGCGAAGTCAGGCGGCTGGACGGTGGTTATCGGGTAACGATGCGCGACAATTACACGCTCACATTGACCGACCGAGAGTTGGCAGTCGCCTCGCGCGCTTCGCAGTTCATCGGCCCCGATAAAGGCATGCTCAAGGATGCGCACTTTTTGTTTGCCGTCAGTGCCAAGCGTGCACACGAGGAGAACAACGACACAACGGCGGGTGAGAGCTTTGACGCGGGTGTGGAGAGTTTGAATGATGGTGAGGATGAGGAAAAGCCTGGCGAGGGCTTCCTGCGGTTAGGGCTAATTCACTATATGAAAAACGTCAGCGTGCGTGAGCTTGCCGAAGGTCACGTGGGCGTGAGTAATCGGCGGGGGCACTCGGTAGCAGTCATCAATGGCCTTGAAGAGATTTGGGGGCGGCCCGGGGCTGAGCCTCGGCGAGGGGAGGCTGTGGCACTCAAGCGCACTCCTTGCTGTCAAGGCCTGGCCTCGCTGGGCGCGAATGATCAGGTAATAAAAGATAAGCGTTGACCGTAACTTTCTACTTATCGCAACTCATTGATTTAACTCTTCTTCTCAACGTGTATTGATTGACAGACTGCAGGAGTCATTTTTGTGGACGTAGCCAGGCTTAACCTCTCTACTCGTTCAACACCCGTACATTCCCTGCCTTTTACAGGGCCGATCTCACACTCCACAGACGTTAAATTGCTGGACGTTGTCAACGCATTCAATGCCCCTCAAAGACGCTTTGGTGAGGACTATGACGCCAGTGCTCACTTAGCGGTTATCAAAATGATGATGGTTACTTTTGGTCAACGCCCTTCGGACTTGTTTACGCAGGTCAAACGTGCCGAGCAGGGGTATGAGGTCACGCTTAGAGATGGCAACAAAGTCCAAGTGTCCGATCTCGAGTTACGGCAAACAGCCGCCGGCTCAAGAATTGTTGGACATGACCCGGCGGCGATCAGTGATGCGAACTTTGCATTGGCTGTGTTTGTTAAACGTAAACAACTAATGGGCGTTCAGGCAGGTAATAGTCAGGGGTTTAAGAGTGCATTATCAAATTCGTTGCGTGGTGAGACGACTTATAATGTGCTCAAGGGCCTGGGCATGGCCGGTTTTTTACGCCAAGTACCGTCGGCGCAGTTGGCAGGCAGCGGGGTCGGCGTCATGCAAACCCATACATTTGGCGGTGCCCTGGTCTATGGGGGCGTGAGCCATGAATATGGGGGCCAGCGACCTGTCGAGCGTCCCTATGTCTACGTGCTGGTTAATCACAATACGTCCGTTGAGGTGCAGGGTAATGCCTCTGGTTTGAGTGCCAGCGCTCAGCCTCAGAGCCCCTCCGACCCCGGCGTGCCGCCAATGAGCGATTTGTCTTCCGACATCCCTGTTCGAGCAAAGGGGCAGAAACCTGTCGATATGGTAAGAAGTTTTGACGTCGCTGAACGACGGTTCGGTGAGGGCGATACCCGTCGGCATGCGTCCGTGATCAAAATGATGATGATGAGGTTTGGTCAAAGTCCGCAGGATGTGTTCGACAAGGTCGTGGCGGCCGCAGAGGGCTATGACATCACCATGAAGGACGGTTTTTCTTTACATCTGTCCAAAGAAGAATTGAGTCGCACGGCCGGGGTCTCGCGGTTTACCGGCGGTGACGGCGGTATTGTGATGGATGCCAATTTCATCTTGGCGGCCTATGTAAAACGTGTGCAACTGTCCAGTACGGACCCTGATAAACAGGGGAGCTTCGAGCGCGCGTTATCCGCGGTCATGCTTAATGATACGGTGTACCGGGCATTAAAAGGGATGGGGATGATCGGTTTCCTGCGCATTGTCGAACCCGAAAAAATGTTGAAAAAAGGCGCCGTTGCCGTCTTGGATAATTACGCTGGTGAGTTTGTACTGGATGGCATCAAATACTCGTCGGGAAAACAACAGCCTGTTGTCAAAGACTATGGCTATATGCTCGCCATGCAGCCGTCGAACACTTCGTCGGCGCCACCGGGCGGGAACATTTCAAACCTCTCCAGTCGTCAGGTGGGCGTCAAGCCTGACAATATCTGGAGTGGGTTCTATCAAGGTTCAGAACTCAACTGCGTCACCGTCTCTGCGATCAAGGCCGCGATGATGAAGTACGGTCAAAATCCCCAGGGCATTTATAAGCGCATTATTGAGACACCCGAGGGTTATACCGTGACCATGCGTGACTCATGCACGGTACACCTGACCCACGATGAGTTGAAAAAAGCGCAAAAAGGTTCGCACTTCTTCGGTGAAGATAAAGGTCTTTTGCACGACGCGATTTTCATGTTCGCGGTGAGCGCAAAGCGCGCGCAAATGGAAAATCACGAGTTTCGGGCTGAAGCGAGTTTTGAGGCCGCCATGGGGACGCTCAATGATAGAGAAACCCCTGGCGAAGCACTTCGGCGCCTTGGCTTGTATGCCTTCACGCGTAGCAGCACTGCCGAGGAATTGGCCAGTGGCGTTGCGGGCACTCTTGCCAATCATGGCCACTCCGTAGGCGTTTTTGACGGAATTATCGATTTTTATGGGTCAACAATAAAATTGGCCGGTTCGGACTGGGAGAAAGGCGCTCACGCGTTAAAACTGGTGTAGACCGGGTGAGGGCGGTTGGACCAGTAACTGCCTGAACGCCTTGATCGGCAACGGCCGGCTGTGCAAATACCCTTGGAACAAATGGCACCCCAGCTTTTGCAGGAACGCCAGTTGCTCCGGCGTTTCCACGCCCTCGGCAATTACATCAAGGTTGAGGCTGCGGGCCATGGCCACGATGGCGCGGATGATTTCCGCGTCGTTGGGGTCATGGGTGGCATCGCGCACGAAGGACTGGTCGATCTTCAGCGCATCCACCGGCAGGCGTTTGAGATAAGTCAGCGACGAATAGCCGGTGCCGAAGTCATCCATGGCAAAGCTCACGCCGAGCTTTTTCAGGCGGCGCATCTTGGCCACGGTGTCGTCCAGGTTCTGGATGACGATGCCTTCGGTGATCTCCAGCTTTAACAGGCTGCAGGGCAGATGATGCTGTTTGAGGCTGTGTTCTACCCGCTCCACAAAGTCGTTCTGGCGAAACTGCCGGGGGCTGATATTCACGCACAGGCTGAAATTAAGCGGGTCTACCAGGCCCTCGGCAATCAGCTGCGCAAAGGCGCCGCAGGCCTCATCGAGAATCCAGGTGCCGACCTCCAGGATCAGGCCGCTGTCTTCCAGTACCTTGATAAATTCGGTGGGAGACTGCGCGCCCAATTGTGGGTGCTGCCAGCGCACCAGCGCCTCGGCGCCGACAATTTTGTTGCCGCGTGCATCCACCTGGGGTTGGTAATGCACGCTGAACTCACCGCGTGACAGCGCCAGGCGCAGGTCGGTCTCCATGCGCAGACGCTCACTGGCGGTTTTCTGCATGCTGTTGTGGAACATTTGCGTGGTGTTGCGCCCCGAGTCCTTGGCGCGATACAGCGCAATATCGGCGCGCTTGAGCAGGTCGGCCGGTGTGGAGCCATGATCGGGTATAAGCGCCACGCCGATGCTCGGTGTGACCTGCAAGCGGTGGCCATCCAGGAACATCGGCTCCGACAGCAGTTCGCGCAGCGTGTCGGCCAATACTTGTACTTGGCCGCTGACCGCTGTACGTGTGCCTTCCAGGCCACTGAGCAACACCACGAACTCATCACCGCCCAGGCGCGCCACGGTGTCTTCCAGGCGCACGCTGGCTTCCAGCCGTGCAGTGACTATTTTCAGCACGGTGTCGCCCACCGGGTGACCGAGGGAATCATTGATGTGCTTGAAGTGGTCAAGGTCGAGGAACAATAACGCGCCGCGCAGGTTATGGCGTTTGAGCAGGGCGATCTGCTGACTGAGACGGTCCATCAGCAGCGCGCGGTTGGGCAGGTTGGTCAGAGGGTCGTGGTAGGCCAGGTGACGAATCTGCGCCTGGGCGTTTTTCAACAGGCTCACATCCCGTGCAGTCAACAGCAGGCACGGGGTTTCATTGAGGGTGATGGGTTCGACCGAGACTTCCACTGCCAACACTTCACCGCGCTTGTTGTGCCAGAGCATTTCCAGGTGATGAATGCGGCCCTTGATCTGCAGTTCGGCCAACAATGCCGCGCGCTGGTTTTCATCGGCCCAGATGCCGATCTGGTAGAGCGTGAGGCCGATGGCTTCTTCGGCGCGGTAGCCGGTCAGGCGGCAGAAGCCATCATTGACCTCGACATAACGGCCGGTGTCGCGTTCGGTGATGGAAATCGCGTCAGGGCTGGAGTGAAAAGCCTTGGCGAATTTCTCTTCACTGGCCTTGAGCGCGGCTTCCGAGCGCTGTTGCTGGGTGATATCGCGCAACGTCGTGACAATGCAGGGTTGGTCACCGACCTTGATCAACCGGCTGGAAATTACGCAGGTCAGGCTGTGGCCGTTCTGGTGATGCACCACCAGGGCCACATTGCTCAACGATTGTTCGCGAATCACCTGCTCAATGCGTTGCAGGCGCTGGCTCGAATCGTCCCACAGGCCGATCTGCTCGGCGCTGTTGCCGATGACGTCGGCAGCGGTCCAGCCGAAGGTCTGGGTAAAGGCCGGGTTGATCTCGATAAACACGCCGCTGTCCAGGCAGGTTACGCAGATCGGGTCGGGGCTGGCCTGGAACAGGCTGGCGAATTTTTCTTCGGAGGCGGTCAGGCGTTGTTCGCGTTCAACCTGGTCGGTGATATCGAGCAAGGTGCCGGCCATGCGCAGCGGCTTGCCGGCGTCATCGCGATACAGGCGTGCACGGCTTTCCAAGTAGCGCGGGCTGCCATCTTCCATTTCTACGCGGTAGGTCAACTGATAGTTGCCGTCCGGGCCTTCGCGCAGGCTGCGGTAGGCGTTGCGCATGCCCTCGCGGTCGGCATCGGACATGCCTTCAAAAAACGCATCGAAGGCTTCGTGGAACGGTTCGGGCGGCAGGCCGTGCAACTGGGCAGCGCGGGCCGAGCCGTAGAGCATGCCGGTGGGGATATGCCAGTCCCAGGTGCCCAGTTGCGCCGAATCCAGGGCCAGGTCGAGGCGCTCCTGGCTGTCCTTGAGGGCCTGCTCGGCGTTCTTGCGGTCGGTGGTGTCAAGAAAGGTGCTGATCAGGTAAGCCTCGCCCTCAAGCTCGACCTTTTGCGCGCTGAGGGTGCCATCGTGAATCTGGCCGTTGCTGGCGCAGAACTGCACGTCCATGGTGATCGGCTCGCCCTTGCGCTGGGTGGCCTTGACCAGCAGCGCGCGCTCCTCGGGGTGGCGCCACAGGCCCAGCTCCAGGGTGGTGCGGCCGATGGCCTCGGCCACGGGCCAGCCAAAGTGAATCTCGAAGTACTGGTTGGCTTCGCTGATGCGGCCGTCGGACTGGCGGGTGAGCAACACCATGTTGGGGCACAGGTGAAACAGCGTGGCGAAGCGTTTTTCCGATTGCATGAGGGCGTGTTCGCGCTCGCGTTGGCGAGTGGTTTCGCGAATTACCCCGATCATGCGGCGCCGGCCGGTTTTGTCCGGCGCCAGGCTGCCGTTGATTTCCAGCCAGTGATGGCTGCCATCCGGCCATTGGATGTGGTGGTGCATGGCCTGCTCGAACGGCTCGCCCGCCAGCACCGCATGGAACGCGCGCACCACCCGGGCGCGGTCCTGCGGCGCCAGCAGGTCCAGGTAGTCGAGGTCTTTGGGCAAGGGTTGCCGAGGGTCGTAGCCAAACAACGCCTGGGTGCCGCGTGACCAACTGATCCTGCCGGTATCGATTTCCCAGCACCACGCGCCAAGGCGGGCAGCATTGAGGGCCGCCAGCAATTGTGGAGCACTTTCCCAGCTTTGTTCCGCCTCTTGAGGGTCCAAGGCGTAAATGCGCGGCAGGGGCGGTACGGAATCGACGGGGTTGCGCATTATCAATGGGCCTTGGCTCAATGGGCGTTCGGCGCGGGATTATTCAGGCTTTATGGGCCGCACAGCTTCATGCCGGTATCCCTGGCAGATCGACCTGTGCATCCAATAGGCTCATGAAAGCCCGCGCAGCGTTCGACAGCGTCCTTTCGGTGTGCACGATATAGCCTAGCTGGCGACTGAGCTGTATGCCCGGCAAAGCGATACTTGCCACCTGATCATCGAGCATGGTGCGCGGCAAAACGCTCCAGGCCAGGCCGATGGAGACCATCATCTTGATGGTTTCCAGGTAGTTGGTGCTCATGGCGATGTTGGGCGTGAGGCCCTGGGCCTCGAACAGCCGTCTGACGATATGGTGGGTAAAGGTGTTGCCGCCGGGAAAGACCGCCGGGTGTTTGGCAATGTCGGCAAGGCTGACCATACCATTGCCGGTCAAGCTGTGTTCCGGTGCCACCACGAAGTCCAGCGGGTCGTCCCACACCGGCGTGGCGCGCACCAGGTTGTGCGGTTCAGGTGCCAGGGTGATGACCGCCACTTCGGCACGGCCATGGAGGATTTCTTCGTAGGCCACTTCCGAATCAAGGAACTGAATATCCAGTGCCACATTGGGATATTGCCGGGTAAAGGTGCGCAGAATGGGCGGCAGGCGGTGCAGGCCGATGTGATGGCTGGTGGCCAATGTCAGCCGGCCGCTGACTTCGCCGGTCAGGTTGGTGAGCGCCCGGCGTGTATCGTCCAGCACATTCAAAATCTGATAAGCGCGTGGCAGCAGGGCGCGCCCGGCTTCGGTCAGGCCGACTTCACGGCCCAGGCGATCGAACAGGCGCACCTTTAATTGTTGTTCCAGCCCGGCGATGCGTTTGCTGATCGCAGGCTGGGTCAGGTGCAGGCGATCACCGGCGCCGGAAAAGCTGCCGGTCTCGGCGATAGCGATAAAGGCGTTGAGGTTGGCCAGGTCCATGGTGGTATTCCAGTTGGTAATCCAAAGCATAAAAAATATGAATTTGAGTTATTTAATGTAGCGCCATACCATCAGCCTCACAAGCCAAAGGGTTATTGAAAAGCCCGGCGTATAGATGCACCTGTGATGAGGACCGACTGATGGCCGGCAAAACGCTTTACGACAAGCTTTGGGATTCCCATGAAGTGAAACGGCGCGACGATGGCTCGTCGCTGATCTATATCGACCGTCACATCATCCATGAAGTGACCTCGCCCCAAGCGTTCGAAGGCCTGCGACTGGCCGGGCGCAAGCCTTGGCGCGTCGACTCGATCATCGCAACCCCGGACCACAACGTGCCGACCACTCCGGAACGCAAGGGCGGGATCGACGCCATCGTCGACACCGTGTCGCGCCTTCAGGTGCAGACCCTCGACGACTACTGCGACGAATATGGCATCACCGAATTCAAGATGAATGATGTGCGTCAAGGCATCGTCCACGTGATCGGCCCGGAGCAGGGCGCCACCTTGCCGGGCATGACGGTGGTCTGCGGCGACTCCCACACGTCCACCCACGGCGCGTTCGGCGCCCTGGCGCACGGCATCGGCACCTCCGAGGTGGAACATGTGTTCGCCACCCAGTGCCTGGTCGCCAAGAAGATGAAAAATATGTTGGTGAAAGTCGAAGGCAAATTGCCGTTCGGCGTGACCGCCAAAGACATCGTGCTGGCCGTGATCGGCAAGATTGGCACCGCCGGCGGTAACGGCCACGCCATCGAATTCACCGGCAGCGCGATTCGCGACCTGTCCATCGAAGGCCGCATGACCATCTGCAACATGTCCATCGAAGCCGGTGCCCGCGTGGGCATGGTGGCGGCGGACGAAAAAACCGTTGAATACGTCAAAGGTCGCCCATTCGCACCGGCGGGCGCCGATTGGGATGCCGCCGTTGAAGCCTGGAAAGACCTGGTCTCCGACACCGACGCGGTGTTCGACACCGTGGTCGAGCTCGACGCTGCCCAGATCAAGCCGCAAGTCAGCTGGGGCACCTCGCCGGAAATGGTCCTGGCGGTTGACCAGAACGTGCCGGACCCGGCTAAAGAAACCGACTTGGTCAAGCGCGGTTCCATCGAGCGCGCCCTGAAATACATGGGCTTGCAAGCCAACCAGGCGATCACCGACATTCAGTTGGATCGCGTGTTTATCGGTTCCTGCACCAACTCGCGGATCGAAGACCTGCGCGCTGCGGCGGTGATCGCCAAGGGCCGCAAAGTGGCTTCGACCATCAAGCAAGCCATCGTGGTGCCGGGTTCGGGCCTGGTCAAAGCCCAAGCCGAAGCCGAAGGCCTGGACAAGATCTTCCTCGAAGCCGGTTTTGAATGGCGTGAGCCGGGCTGCTCGATGTGCCTGGCGATGAACCCGGATCGTTTGGAACCGGGCGAGCATTGCGCGTCTACGTCCAACCGTAACTTCGAAGGGCGTCAGGGCGCTGGTGGCCGTACCCACCTGGTCAGCCCGGCCATGGCCGCTGCGGCTGCCGTCAACGGTCGTTTCATCGACGTTCGCGAATTGATCTGAGGAATACCCGATGAGAGCTTTTACCCAACACACCGGCCTTGTCGCCCCTTTGGATCGCGCCAACGTCGACACCGACCAGATCATCCCCAAGCAGTTCTTGAAGTCGATCAAGCGCACCGGTTTCGGCCCTAACCTGTTCGACGAGTGGCGCTACCTGGACGTGGGCTACGCCTACCAGGACAACTCCAAGCGCCCGCTGAACAAAGACTTCGTACTCAACGCCGAGCGCTACCAGGGCGCCAGCGTATTACTGGCGCGGGAAAACTTCGGCTGCGGCTCCAGCCGTGAGCACGCGCCGTGGGCGCTGGAAGAATATGGCTTTCGCAGCATCATCGCGCCAAGCTACGCCGACATCTTCTTCAACAACAGCTTCAAGAACGGCTTGCTGCCGATCATCTTGAGCGACGCTGAAGTGGATGAGCTGTTCAAGCAGGTGGAGGCTGATGTGGGCTACCAACTGACCGTTGACCTGGCCGCGCAAACCGTGACCCGTCCGGACGGCAAGGTGTATCACTTCGAGGTGGATGCGTTCCGCAAGCATTGCCTGATCAATGGCCTGGATGATATCGGCCTGACCCTGCAGGACGGCGATGCGATTGCCGCGTTTGAAGCCAAACACCGGGCGAGCCAGCCCTGGCTGTTTCGCGATGCCTGATTGGCGGTAACCGTGCGGGCCCCATCGCGGGCAAGCCCGACTCCCACCCTGGAATGCATTCCACTGTGGGAGCTGGCTTGCCTGCGATAGCGCCCGTACAACCACCCCAACACCCAAGGAAAGCCACCATGACCACCACCGCCCACACCCAAGTCGTGCAAAAACAATTCGGCGAGCAAGCCTCCGCCTACCTGAGCAGTGCCGTGCACGCCCAAGGCACCGAATTCGCGCTGCTCCAGGCCGAACTGGCCGGGCAGGGCGCTGCACGGCTGCTGGATCTGGGTTGCGGCGCCGGGCATGTGAGTTTTCAGGTGGCGCCACTGGTTAAAGAAGTGGTGGCCTACGACCTGTCCCAACAGATGCTCGACGTGGTTGCCGCAGCTGCTATAGACCGCAACCTGGCCAACATCCGCACCGTACACGGCGCCGCCGAGCGCCTGCCATTCGCCGACGGCGAGTTCGACTTCGTGTTCAGCCGCTACTCGGCCCACCACTGGAGCGACCTGGGCCTGGCGCTGCGCGAAGTGCGCCGGGTGCTCAAGCCCGGTGGCGTGGCGGCCTTCGTCGACGTCTTGTCACCGGGCAGCCCACTGTTGGACACTTACCTGCAAACCGTCGAAGTGCTGCGTGACACCAGCCACGTGCGCGATTATTGCGCCGCCGAATGGATGCAACAGCTCAGCGAATCCGGCTTGCATGTGCGCACCAGCAGCCGTCAACGCCTGCGCCTGGAATACACCTCGTGGGTCGAGCGCATGCGCACGCCAGAGGTATTGCGCGCGGCGATCCTTGCGCTGCAACAGGCAATGGGCCAGGAAGTGCGCGATTACTACGAGATTCAAGCCGACGGCACCTTCAGCACCGACGTGCTGGTGGTTTTCGCTGAACGCTGATTGATTTTTCCCGACCTGCCCACGGGCGGGTCGCTTGATGAAATGAGGAACGCATGAGCAAGCAGATTCTGATTCTCCCTGGCGACGGTATTGGTCCGGAAATCATGGCCGAAGCGGTCAAGGTCCTGGAACTCGCCAACAGCAAGTACAGCCTGGGCTTTGAGCTGAGCCACGACGTGATCGGTGGCGCGGCCATCGACAAGCACGGCGTGCCGCTGGCTGACGAAACCCTGGACCGCGCCCGTGCGGCCGATGCCGTGCTGCTCGGCGCCGTGGGTGGCCCGAAATGGGACAAGATCGAGCGTGACATCCGCCCTGAGCGCGGCCTGCTGAAAATCCGCGCGCAACTGGGCCTGTTCGGCAACCTGCGCCCGGCCATCCTCTACCCGCAACTGGCTGACGCGTCGAGCCTCAAGCCGGAAGTGGTCGCGGGCCTGGATATCCTGATCGTGCGTGAACTGACCGGCGGTATCTATTTTGGCTCGCCACGCGGCGTGCGCGAGTTGGAGAATGGCGAACGCCAGGCCTACGACACGCTGCCGTACAGCGAGAGTGAAATCCGCCGTATCGCCCGTGTCGGTTTCGACATGGCCCGCGTGCGCGGCAAAAAGGTCTGCTCGGTCGATAAAGCCAACGTACTGGCCTCCAGCCAACTGTGGCGCGAAATCGTCGAGGAAGTCGCCAAGGACTACCCGGACGTCGAGCTGAGCCACATGTACGTCGACAACGCTGCCATGCAACTGGTGCGTGCGCCCAAGCAGTTTGACGTGATCGTCACCGATAACCTGTTTGGCGACATCCTGTCGGACCAGGCCTCGATGCTCACCGGCTCCATCGGCATGCTGCCGTCGGCGTCCCTGGACACCAACAACAAGGGCATGTACGAGCCTTGCCACGGTTCGGCGCCGGACATCGCGGGCCAGGGCATTGCCAACCCGTTGGCGACGATTTTGTCGGTCTCGATGATGCTGCGTTACAGCTTCAACCTGAGCGAAGCGGCGGATGCCATCGAGAAGGCCGTAAGCCTGGTGCTGGATCAAGGTTTGCGCACCGGTGACATTTGGTCACAGGGTTGCACCAAAGTCGGCACGCAAGAAATGGGCGACGCAGTAGTCGCCGCGCTGCGGAATCTGTAATCTCTCCGGCCCGCTTGCAGTTGTTGCTGCAAGGCGGCCCACTTTTTAACAAGGTGTAGTTGCGATGAAACGTGTAGGTCTGATCGGTTGGCGCGGTATGGTCGGTTCCGTGCTCATGCAGCGGATGCTGGAAGAGCAGGATTTCGATCTTATTGAGCCGGTGTTTTTCACCACTTCGAACGTAGGTGGCCAAGGGCCGTCCGTGGGCAAGGATATCGCCCCGCTCAAGGACGCCTACAGCATTGAAGAGCTGAAAACCCTCGATGTGATCCTGACCTGCCAGGGTGGCGACTACACCAGCGAAGTCTTCCCCAAGCTGCGCGAAGCCGGCTGGCAGGGTTACTGGATCGACGCCGCCTCCAGCCTGCGCATGCAGGACGACGCGGTGATCATCCTCGACCCGGTGAACCGCAAGGTCATCGACCAGCAACTGGATGCCGGCACCAAGAACTACGTCGGCGGCAATTGCACCGTCAGCCTGATGCTGATGGGCCTGGGCGGCTTGTTCGAAGCCGGCCTGGTTGAGTGGATGAGCGCCATGACTTATCAGGCGGCGTCCGGCGCCGGTGCGCAGAACATGCGTGAACTGATCAAGCAGATGGGCGCGACCCACGCCGCTGTCGCCGATCAACTGGCCGACCCTGCCAGCGCGATCCTCGACATCGACCGCCGCGTGGCCGAAGCCATGCGCAGCGACGCTTACCCGACCGAGAACTTCGGTGTGCCATTGGCCGGCAGCCTGATCCCGTGGATCGACAAGGAACTGCCAAACGGCCAGAGCCGCGAAGAGTGGAAGGCCCAGGCCGAGACCAACAAGATTTTGGGTCGCTTCAAGAGCCCGATCCCGGTCGACGGCATCTGCGTGCGCATCGGCGCCATGCGCTGCCACAGCCAGGCGCTGACCATCAAGCTGAACAAAGACGTGCCGATCGCCGATATCGAAGGGTTGATCAGCCAGCACAACCCGTGGGTCAAGCTGGTGCCGAACAACCGCGACATCAGCATGCAGGAGCTGAGCCCGACCAAGGTCACCGGCACCCTGAATGTACCGGTGGGCCGTCTGCGCAAGCTGAACATGGGCAGCCAGTTCCTCGGCGCGTTCACGGTCGGCGACCAACTGCTGTGGGGCGCTGCCGAGCCGCTGCGTCGCATGCTGCGGATCTTGCTTGAGCGTTGATCGCTTGAAGCCGTAAGAGAAACCCGCGTACTGGTGACAGGCGCGGGTTTTTTGTTGCCCTTGAGGCCGCCATCGCAGGCAAGCCAGCTCCCACATTTTGTTTTGTAAACACATTCAAGGGTGGGAGCTGGCTTGCCTGCGATGAGGCCATCAGCCTCACCACAAAGGCCAGCTTAATTGCCTCACCCCGAGCCACCCGGTAAAGTGCCGCTCCCCCCGCAATGCCCGAGGCAGCCTCCATGACCCAGACCTTTGAAATCGCCGTGATCGGCGCCACTGGCACCGTCGGTGAAACCCTGGTGCAGATTCTCGAAGAACTGGATTTTCCGGTGGGCACCCTCTATCTGCTGGCCGGCAGCAATTCGACCGGCGCCTCCGTGCCGTTTCGCGGCAAGAACGTGCGGGTCAAGGAAGTCGATGAGTTCGATTTCAAAAAAGCGCAGCTTGCCTTCTTTGCGGCCGGCCCGGCCGTTACCTTGAGCTTCGCCCCGCGCGCCACCGCTGCCGGTTGCGCGGTGATCGACTTGTCTGGCGCCTTGCCTGCTGAACAGGCGCCTCAGGTGGTGCCGGAAGCCAATGCCCATGTACTGGACAGTTTGAAAAAGCCCTTCCAACTGAGCAGCCCAAGCCCATCGGCGACCAACCTGGCCGTGGTGCTGGCGCCGTTGCGTGAATTGTTGGAGATCCAGCGTGTCAGCGTCACCGCCAACCTGGCGGTATCCGCCCAGGGCCGTGAAGCCGTCAGCGAGCTGGCGCGACAGACCGCCGAACTGTTGAACGTGCGCCCGCTGGAGCCCAAGTTCTTTGATCGGCAAATGGCCTTCAACCTTTTGGCACAAGTCGGCACGCCAGATGCGAAAGGTCATACAGCCCTGGAGAAACGTCTCGTACACGAACTGCGCGCGGTGCTGGAAACTCCATTGCTGAAGATTTCTGCAACCTGCGTTCAAGCCCCGGTGTTTTTTGGCGATAGCCTGACGGTGTCGTTGCAATTGGGCGCGCCGGTCGATCTGGCAGCGGTGAACCGTGCATTGGAAGCGGCGCCTGGCATCGAACTGGTTGAAGAGGGCGATTACCCCACGGCTGTGGGCGATGCGGTCGGCCAGGATGTGGTCTACGTCGGCCGTGTGCGTGCAGGTGTGGATGACCCGGCGGAACTAAATCTGTGGCTGACGTCAGATAACGTACGCAAGGGCGCGGCACTCAACGCCGTACAGCTGGCGCAGTTGTTGATAAAAGGCCTTGTGTAAAAGATACTTGGCGGCAATTTGTAGATTGATTCTAGCCAGGCGCTATGCTTGGCCCCAAGCGGTAAAGAAGCGCGTCGGTAACCTATCGGCTCGCCATGCCTTGTGGCAGCGGTTACCAACCTTCTCGCAGGCCGGGGAGTGTTCAGACAAAGGATGAGGCTATGGTTCAAGTTCGCAAACTGGTGTTAGCAATAGCGGCCGCCTCGGCGCTGTCCTCCGGTATGGCGCAGGCGCTGCAACTTGGGGAGATGACCCTCAAATCGAAGCTGAACCAGCCGTTGTCGGTGGAAATCGAATTGCTCGACGTAGGCGGCCTCACGGCTGCCGAGATCACCCCGAGCCTGGCCTCCGACCAGGCGTTTGTAGATGCAGGCGTTGACCGCCAGGCGTTTCTCAATGACCTGACGTTTACCCCGGTGGTCAACCCCAGCGGCCGCAGTGTGGTGCGCGTCACCTCCAGCAAGCCGCTGCCCGATTCCTACGTACGTTTCCTGCTGCAGGTGCAGTGGCCCAATGGCCGCTTGATGCGCGACTACAGTGTGTTGCTCGACCCGGCCAAGTTCGAGCAGCCGGCGCCGACCGCCAACGCGCCCGCGCCGCGCTTGAGCGCACCGGCCAGCACTGCGGCCGCCAACCCGGCGAAGACCGCCAGCAAATCCGCTCAACACACCACGACCTCTCACGACACCTTGTGGGAAATTGCCGAAAAGAATCGCAACGGTGCGTCGGTGCAGCAAACCATGCTGGCCATCCAGGCGCTTAATCCTGATGCCTTTGTCGACGGCAACATCAATCGCCTGAAAACCGGCCAGGTCCTGCGCCTGCCGGACCGCCAGCAAGCCACCAGCTTGCCGCAGCCCGAGGCGATTGCCGAAGTGACTGCGCAAAATGCTGCCTGGCGCGCAGGTCGTCGCGCAGCCAGTAACCCGGTGGCGGGCAAGCAACAGCTGGACGCGACCAAGCGCACCCAGGCGGGCAATGCGCCGTCGAGCACCACGGCCAAGGACAACTTGAGCCTGGTCTCGGCGGAGTCGGCCAAAAAAGGCGCAAAGGGCAAGGCCGGTGATAGCCGAGCGGTGAGCGATAAACTGGCGATGACCCAGGAGCAGCTGGACACCACCCGTCGCGACAATGAAGAGCTCAAAAGCCGTGCGGCGGACCTGCAAAGCCAGCTGGACAAGCTGCAAAAACTGATTCAACTGAAAAACGATCAACTCGCCAGGTTGCAGGCCGGCAACCCTGAGCCAGCGGCACAGGCGACAGCGGCGATGCCGGCTCAATTGGCGGCTGAACCTGCGGCCACGCCAGCACCGGCTGAGGCGGCGCCCGTTGCCGCAGCACCCGCGCCTGAGCCAATCAAGGCGCAGGACACGCCTGCCACCAACGAAGGCAAGTTCAACGAGCTGCTGACCAATCCGATCGTCCTTGGTGTAATCGGTGGCGCGGCTGGCTTGCTGGTGTTGTTGCTTCTGCTGCTGTGGGCGCGCCATCGCAATGCGCGCCTCGAAGAGGAAAAGCACCTGCGCATGGCACGCGCGCTGGCCGAAGAACCGGCATTTACGCCAAATGTGGATCACGATCTGCCTGCGGACAGCTTCGAAGGCCTTGAGGTGGCAGCGCCGAACGTTAAATTGGCTGCTGCTCCAGCGCCGGCGGCGGTTGCTGAGCCTGTGGTGGTGCCATCGGTCGCCTCCGTGCTGGCGCCATTGGCCGTCGCCGTCGCCCCGGAAAACTCCAGTGATGCACTGGCGCAAGCGCAATCCCATATCGACCGTGGCCACCTGAACCAGGCCGCCGATGTGCTGGAGCAGGCGATCAAGCGCGAACCCAAGCGCAGCGACCTGCGCCTGAAGTTGATGGAAGTCTATGGCCTGCAAGGCGACAAGGACGGTTTCGTCACCCAGGAGCGTCAACTGGTGGCCAATGGTGAAAACCATGCCCAGGTCGAGCAGCTCAAAAACCGCTTCCCGGCCATGGCCGTGTTGGCGGCGGGCGTCAGTGCTGCGGTGGCAGCGGCGGCCCTGGATGCTCAATACGTCAAGGACTTGCTCGAAGACAAGCCCGCCGCGCCTGCCCCGGAGCCTGAGGCGTTCGACACCGATTTCGACCTGAGTCTGGATGACCTGGAAGCGGCGTCACCCACCGTAGTCAGCCCGAAAGACGCGCCGAGCTTTGAGTCGGTGCTGCAACAGCAGACCGAAGCCAAGGCCAGCCCTGATGACCTGTCGGACTTCGACCTGGACTTGCAGCTTGAGGCTCCGTCTTCGCAGGCCGATGACGACTTCCTGTCGGGCCTGGAAGATCAAATGAAGGACGTGCCGGCTGTTGAGCCGCCGACCCTCAAGCCGGCTGCGCTGGACGATTTTGACCTGCCGGAGGACTTCGACCTGTCCCTGGCGGACGAGCCGCAAGCCCCGGCCGTTGCCAAGCCTGATGCATTCGCCTCGGAGCTCGATGACGTCAACGCAGAACTCGATCGCCTGTCTTCGAGCCTCGAGCATCCGCCGATCGAGCCTTCCTTCACCGCTGAAGACGCGGCGTTGGGCGCTGATGAGCCGGAGTTTGACTTCCTTTCCGGCACCGACGAGGTCGCCACCAAGCTGGACTTGGCCCAGGCTTACATCGACATGGGCGATGCGGATGGCGCAAAGGACATCCTCAATGAAGTGCTGACCGAGGGCAGTGAAGAGCAGCGCGGTGAAGCCAAGGAAATGCTCGGCAAAATCTAACAATTGATACAAACCCCCTGTGGGAGCTGGTTTGTGCGGGAGCTGGCTTGCCTGCGATGGCGTCAACCGGGTCTCAACTGTAGACCGAGGTGCCTGTATCGCAGGCAAGCCAGCTCCCACACAACAAAAGCGCCCCGCATAGCTCCAGCGCCTTTATAATGCCCGCCTTCGCGCAACTCATCGGGCTCTCAGTTCTTGGCAAATATAGATAACGCGGCTGCCGAAATGGCGGCCGCAGGCTTTAACCGCATCGCCTTGGGCGTGGAATATAAAGGTTCGCGCTATCGCGGCTGGCAGCGCCAGGCTTCAGGTGTGCTGACTGTGCAGGAAACCCTCGAAAACGCGTTGTCGAAGGTGGCGGATTCGCCGGTCTCGCTGATGTGTGCCGGGCGTACCGATGCCGGTGTGCATGCCTGTGGCCAGGTGGTGCACTTTGACACCCAGGCCGAGCGCACGCTGAAAGCCTGGGTGATGGGCGCTAATATCAATTTGCCCCATGACGTCAGCGTGACCTGGGCCAAGGTCATGCCTGCGCATTTTCATGCGCGCTTCAAGGCCATTGCCCGGCGCTACCGCTATGTGATCTACAACGATCAGATCCGCCCGGCGCACCTGAATCAGGAAATCACCTGGAACCACCGCCCGCTGGATGCCGAACGTATGGCCGAGGCCGCCCGGCATCTGGTCGGCGTGCATGATTTCAGCGCCTTCCGTGCGGGGCAATGCCAGGCTAAATCGCCGATCAAGGAAGTCCATCACCTGCGCGTGACCCGTCACGGCAAGATGATCGTGCTGGATATCCGCGCCGGTGCTTTCCTGCACCACATGGTGCGCAATATTGCCGGTGTGCTGATGACCATCGGCACTGGCGAGCGCCCGGTGGAGTGGGCGCGGGAAGTGCTGGAGAGCCGCGTTCGCCGCACCGGCGGTGTCACGGCGCACCCGTTCGGCTTGTACCTGGTGGATGTGGAGTACCGCGACGAGTTTGAATTGCCGCAGCGCTTTATCGGTCCACATTTCCTCACAGGTTTCAGCGAACTTGACGGCTGACGCCTGCAAGCGCTTTTGTTACCATCCGGGACTTTCTCGGCCCAACCCCTGAGGTTTCCACGACATGCCAGCCGTTCGCAGCAAGATTTGCGGGATTACCCGCATAGAAGACGCGCTGGCGGCAGTCGAAGCGGGGGCGGATGCCATCGGTTTCGTGTTTTATGCCAAGAGCCCGCGCGCGGTGAATGTGTTGCAGGCGCGGGCGATTATCGCTGCGCTGCCGCCATTCGTCACCACCGTGGGGCTGTTCGTCAACGCCAGCCGTTGCGAACTCAACGAAACCCTGGATGCCGTGCCGTTGGATATGCTGCAATTTCACGGTGACGAAAGCCCCGATGAATGCGAAAGCTACCAGCGCCCGTACATCAAGGCGCTGCGCGTCAAGGCCGGAGATGACATTGCTGCTGCGTGCGCCGCCTATACTGGCGCTCGCGGCATTTTGCTGGATACCTATGTCGAAGGCGTGCCCGGCGGCACGGGTGAGGCGTTCGACTGGACGCTGATTCCCGAAGGCTTGAGCAAGCCGATCATTCTCGCAGGTGGGCTCAATCCCGCGAATGTCGCGGTGGCCATCGAGCAGGTCCGGCCTTATGCGGTGGACGTCAGCGGCGGAGTGGAGCAGGGCAAGGGCATCAAGGATCACCACAAGATTCGCGCATTCATGCAGGCCGTGCGCAACAGCAGTGGCGCGATGTGACGGCTGGCAGTCTGCCGCCGTCCATAACTACCACTGTGTAGAACAGCACCGGTGCCGCCTGCGGGAGGCCCGGAAATGAAGTGGCAACCCTGCGTTGGCAGGTTGTCTGGAAGGCTGAGGATACAGGCGGGAAATGGCCGGTCGAACGTCTGACCCCGTCCAGCCTGTGTCATCGCCACATATGAATTTAGCTCAAGGGCATACGCGGGGCTGTGTTCAAGCCACCGGTACTGGAGAAAGAAAGCATGAGCAACTGGTTAGTAGACAAACTGATCCCTTCGATCATGCGGTCCGAGGTGAAGAAAAGCTCGGTTCCTGAAGGTCTGTGGCACAAGTGCCCATCCTGCGACGCGGTGCTGTACCGCCCGGAGCTGGAAAAGACCCTGGACGTTTGCCCCAAGTGCAACCATCACATGCGTATCGGCGCCCGTGCGCGCATCGACATCTTCCTGGATGCCGACGGCCGTAACGAGCTGGGCGCAGACCTGGAGCCGGTTGACCGTCTCAAGTTCCGCGATGGCAAGAAGTACAAGGACCGCTTGACCGCAGCGCAGAAGCAGACCGGCGAAAAAGACGCGCTGATTTCGGTCAGCGGCAAGCTGCTGGGTATGCCGGTGGTAGTGTCCGCGTTCGAATTTTCCTTCATGGGCGGTTCCATGGGTGCCATCGTTGGCGAGCGTTTTGTACGTGCCGCCAACTACGCGCTGGAAAATCGTTGCCCGATGATCTGCTTCGCTGCCTCTGGTGGTGCGCGCATGCAGGAAGCGCTGATCTCCTTGATGCAAATGGCCAAGACCTCTGCGGTACTGGCACGTCTGCGTGAAGAAGGCATCCCGTTCATCTCGGTACTGACTGACCCGGTTTACGGTGGTGTTTCCGCCAGCCTGGCGATGCTGGGTGACGTGATCGTCGGTGAGCCCAAAGCACTGATCGGCTTTGCCGGCCCGCGCGTGATCGAGCAGACCGTACGTGAAAAGCTGCCGGAAGGCTTCCAGCGCAGCGAGTTCCTGCTGGAGCATGGTGCGATCGACCTGATCATCCCGCGCGGTGAACTGCGCCCACGCCTGGGTAACCTGCTGGCGCAAATGATGGGCTTGCCGACGCCTGTGTACGTCGCACCTAAAATCGAACCTATCGTTGTTCCGCCGGTGCCAGCAAACCTATGACCCAACGTACCCTGGGCGAATGGCTCGCTTACCTTGAGCAGTTGCATCCGTCAGCCATCGACATGGGCCTGGAGCGCTCGCAACAGGTAGCGGCCCGCCTCGGGTTGGGCCGCCCGGCGCCGCGTGTAATCACGGTGACCGGCACCAACGGCAAAGGCTCTACCTGTGCCTTTGTCGCGGCGCTGCTGCAAGCCCAAGGGCTTAAAGTAGGCGTCTACAATTCTCCGCACCTGCTGCGTTATAACGAGCGGGTGCAGCTCAATGGCATCGAAGCCACTGACGCGCAGCTTTGCGAAGCCTTCGCCGCACTGGATGCCGGCCGTGGCGAAATTTCCCTGACTTACTTTGAAATGGGCACCTTGGCGGCTTTCTGGCTGTTCGAGCGTGCGCAGTTGGATGTGGTCGTGCTGGAAGTCGGGCTTGGCGGGCGTCTGGATACCGTTAACGTGGTGGACGCCGATATCGCGCTGGTAACCAGCATTGGTGTCGACCATGCGGACTATCTGGGCAACACTCGCGAGTCGGTGTCTTATGAAAAGGCCGGGATCTTCCGCCAAGGCAAGCCGGCGCTGTGTGGTGACCTGAACCCGCCGCAGCCTTTGCTGGACAAGGTGCGCGAGCTGGATTGCCCATTTTACCTGCGCGGCCGCGAATTCAATCTCGAAGTTGGCGACCAGCATTGGCAGTGGCGCGGGTGTGATGCGCGTGCCCAGGTGGTAGAGCTGCGGGATTTGCCGCTGCTGAACCTGCCGATGGAAAACGCCGCGCTGGCGCTGCAAGCGTACCTGTTGATGGATCTGCCGTGGAATCCCGAGCAGATTGCTGCCACGTTGCTGGCTACTCGTGTGGTGGGGCGCCTGGATCGCCGCACATTCGAGTGGGAAGGCAAGCGTTTGAACCTGCTGCTGGATGTGGGGCACAACCCGCACGCCGCCGAGTACCTGGCGCAACGTCTGTCACGCACGCCACCTGCCGGTCGTCGCCTGGCGGTGTTCGGGCTGTTGGCTGACAAGGATCTGGACGGTGTGGTTGCGCCGTTACTCGGCAATGTCCAGGCTTGGGCGGTAGCGCCGCTGGACACGCCGCGCAGTCGCCCGGCTGCCGAACTGCAAGTGGCATTGCAGAACCTTGGTGCGTCGGCGGCGTCGTATGCAAGCGTCACTGCAGCGCTTGAGGCGCAATGTGCAGTGGCGACGGCCGAGGACGAGATTCTGTTGTTCGGATCATTTTATTGTGTTGCCGAGGCGCTTGAGTGGTTGGCCCGGCGCTCCACGGAGGAAGCTGCACATGGCATTACTGGATAGCGCATACAAGCAGCGAATGGTCGGAGCCCTGGTATTGGTGGCGTTGGCGGTGATTTTCCTGCCGATGCTGTTTTCGCGCCAGGACGAACAGCGCCAGGTCGTGGTCGAGGCACCGGCAGCGCCACAGGCGCCAGCGATGCCGCAAGTTCAGGTGGAGCCGGTGGTGGTGCCTGAGCCGCAGACGCTGCCTGAAGAACCGGTGCCGAGCGATGATGAGGTGGCTGCGCAAACGACTCCAGCGGCGCCAGCAGTGCCGGTGCAACAGAGTGTGCCGGTGGTCAAACCGGCGCCCGCTCCAGCGGCCCCGGTGGTGGCTGCCAAACCTGCTGCGCCAGCCCCTGCGCCCAAGCCTGTAGCGCCACAACCAGCCGCGCCGGGCAAGCCGGATGTCGGTCAAAGCCGTATCGACCCGAATGGTCTGCCGATCAGTTGGTCGATCCAGCTCGCCAGCCTGGCCAACCGTGAAAGCGCCGATGCCTTGCAGAAAAAGTTGCGTGCCCAGGGGTATAACGCCTATATCCGCAGTGCCGACGGCAAAAATCGCGTATTTATCGGGCCGCTGATCGAGCGCGCCGAAGCGGATCGCCTGCGTGACCTGCTGGGGCGACAGCAGAACCTGAATGGGTTTGTGGTGCGGTTCCAGCCTGAGCGCGGCTGAGTAAAGGGTTGGAATGCAGGGCAAATGTGGGAGCTGGCTTTTGTGGGAGCCAGCTCCCACATTGTTTTTGGGTGGTCTTGAGATTGCTCAACCCATTGATTTGCAAAGCACCCACAATCACAGCTTACCGATAGCCCAGCGCTCTGCTAAAATGCGCCGCCTTATCCGTACGTAGGCTGCACTGTGCCATTTACCTGGGTTGATTGGGCGATCGTAGCAATCGTCGCCATCTCCGCTTTGATCAGTCTAAGCCGCGGCTTCGTAAAAGAAGCACTGTCGTTGCTGACCTGGATCATCGCAGGAGTTGTAGCCTGGATGTTCGGTGGTTCACTGTCGGTTTACCTGGCCGGGTATATCGAAACACCTTCGGCTCGCGTCATTGCGGGCTGCGCCATCATGTTCATCGCCACGCTGTTGGTGGGGGCAATGGTCAATTATCTTATTGGCGAGTTGATACGTGTCACCGGCCTCTCCGGGACCGATCGATTTCTCGGCATGGCCTTCGGCGCCGCGCGTGGCGGCTTGCTGGTGGTTGTGGCGGTCGGGCTGTTGAGCCTGGGGCCGGTACAGCAGGATTCGTGGTGGCAGGAGTCGGTACTCGTGCCAAAATTTCTATTGGTTGCAGATTGGTCCAAGAACCTCATATTGGGGTGGAGCAGTCAGTGGCTGGCCAGCGGAATCAGCGTACCCGCTGATCTTCCGTTCAAGGAACACCTCTTGCCGGCCAAAACGCCTCAGTAAGTAGTGTTCAGTCAAGATTCATTAAGTAGGGGTTGCGTCGCATGTGTGGCATCGTCGGTATCGTCGGTAAGTCGAACGTCAATCAGGCGCTGTATGACGCGCTAACCGTCCTCCAGCACCGCGGCCAGGACGCTGCCGGTATTGTGACCAGCCACGACGGCCGGTTATTCCTGCGCAAGGACAATGGCCTGGTGCGTGACGTGTTCCATCAGCGTCACATGCAGCGCCTCGTCGGGCACATGGGCATTGGCCATGTGCGTTACCCGACTGCCGGTAGCTCGACCTCGGCCGAAGCTCAACCGTTTTACGTCAACTCGCCTTACGGCATCACCCTGGCGCACAACGGTAACCTGACCAACGTTGAACAGCTGGCCAAGGAGATTTACGAATCTGACCTGCGCCACGTCAACACCAACTCCGACTCGGAAGTGCTGCTCAACGTGTTCGCACATGAGCTGGCCCAGCGCGGCAAGTTGCAGCCGACCGAAGAAGATGTATTCGCTGCCGTGACCGACGTGCACAACCGTTGTGTTGGTGGTTATGCCGTCGTCGCAATGATCACCGGTTATGGCATCGTCGGTTTCCGTGACCCGCACGGCATTCGCCCGATCGTGTTCGGCCAGCGTCACACCGACGAAGGCGTCGAGTACATGATCGCGTCCGAAAGCGTGTCCCTGGACGTGCTCGGCTTCACCCTGATCCGCGACCTCGCGCCGGGCGAAGCCGTATACATCACCGAAGACGGCAAGCTGCACACCCGTCAGTGCGCGATTGCGCCGAAACTCACTCCGTGCATCTTCGAACACGTCTACCTGGCGCGTCCGGACTCGATCATCGACGGTGTTTCGGTGTACAAGGCGCGCCTGCGCATGGGCGAGAAGCTGGCCGAGAAAATCCTGCGCGAGCGTCCTGAGCACGATATCGACGTGGTGATCCCGATCCCGGACACCAGCCGTACCGCTGCGCTGGAGCTGGCCAACCACTTGGGCGTCAAGTTCCGCGAAGGTTTCGTCAAGAACCGTTATATCGGCCGTACCTTCATCATGCCTGGCCAGGCGGCGCGCAAGAAGTCGGTGCGCCAGAAGCTCAACGCCATTGAGCTGGAATTCCGCGGCAAGAACGTGATGCTGGTCGACGACTCCATCGTGCGCGGCACCACCTGCAAGCAGATCATCCAGATGGCTCGCGAAGCCGGTGCGAAGAACGTGTACTTCTGTTCCGCCGCACCTGCCGTGCGTTACCCGAACGTGTACGGTATCGACATGCCGAGCGCCCACGAGCTGATCGCCCACAACCGTTCGACCCAGGATGTAGCCGACCTGATCGGTGCCGACTGGTTGATCTATCAGGACCTGCCAGACCTGATCGAGGCGGTCGGTGGTGGCAAGATCAAGATCGCCGAGTTTGACTGCGCCGTGTTCGACGGCAAGTACGTGACCGGTGATGTCGACGAGGCCTACCTGAACAAGATCGAGCAGGCGCGTAACGACTCGTCGAAGATCAAGACCCAGGCGGTCAGTGCGATCATCGATCTGTACAACAACTGAGTAAACACCGGCCCTGAGGGGCCGGTTTTGTATCTTAAATAGAGTATTGAGTAAGGAGTCGCAGCATGAGTCAGGAATGGGATGCCGGTCGGTTGGACAGCGACCTCGATGGCGTAGCTTTCGATACCCTGGCTGTGCGCGCCGGTCAGCACCGCACCCCGGAAGGTGAGCACGGTGACCCGATGTTCTTCACCTCCAGCTATGTATTCCGCACCGCTGCCGACGCGGCTGCGCGCTTTGCCGGTGAAGTGCCGGGCAACGTTTACTCGCGTTACACCAACCCGACCGTGCGTGCGTTCGAAGAGCGTATCGCGGCCCTGGAAGGCGCTGAGCAGGCGGTGGCCACGGCGACCGGTATGGCTGCGATCCTGGCAGTGGTGATGAGCCTGTGCAGTGCTGGCGACCATGTGCTGGTGTCGCGCAGTGTGTTCGGCTCCACCATCAGCCTGTTCGAGAAGTACTTCAAGCGCTTCGGCATCGAAGTGGACTACGTGCCCCTGGCGGATCTGTCCGGCTGGGATGCGGCGATCAAGGCCAACACCAAGCTGCTGTTCGTCGAGTCGCCGTCCAATCCGCTGGCCGAGTTGGTAGATATCGCCGCGTTGTCCGAAGTGGCCCACGCCAAGGGCGCGATGCTGGTGGTCGATAACTGCTTCTGTACGCCGGCGCTGCAACAGCCGTTGAAGCTGGGCGCGGACATTGTTGTGCACTCTGCCACCAAGTTCATCGACGGCCAGGGCCGTTGCATGGGCGGCGTAGTCGCCGGCCGCAGCGAGCAGATGAAGGAAGTGGTGGGTTTCTTGCGCACCGCCGGGCCGACTCTGAGCCCGTTCAATGCGTGGATCTTCCTCAAAGGCCTGGAGACCCTCAGCCTGCGCATGAAGGCCCATTGCGCCAATGCCCAGGCCCTGGCCGAGTGGCTGGAGCAGCAGGACGGGATTGAGAAAGTCCATTACGCCGGTCTCAAGAGCCACCCGCAACACGCGTTGGCCCAGCGTCAGCAGCGTGGTTTCGGCGCGGTGGTGAGCTTTGAAGTTAAAGGCGGCAAAGACGGCGCCTGGCGCTTTATCGACGCAACGCGCCTGATCTCCATCACGGCCAACCTGGGTGACAGCAAGACCACCATCACCCACCCCAGCACCACCTCCCACGGGCGCCTGGCGCCACAGGAGCGTGAAGCGGCCGGCATCCGTGACAGCCTGATCCGCATTGCAGTGGGCCTGGAAGACGTAGCCGACCTGCAAGCTGACCTGGCTCGCGGGCTGGCTGCCTTGTGATCGAGTGGTCCATGGAAACAGCAGCGGCCGGTAACGGCCGTGTTGCGCTGGTGACGGGCGCCGCCCGAGGCATTGGCCTCGGCATCGCGGCATGGCTGATCAGCGAAGGCTGGCAGGTGGTGTTGACCGACTTGGACCGCGAGCGCGGCTCCAAGGTGTCCAAGGTGCTGGGTGACAACGCCTGGTTTATCAGCATGGACGTGGCCGACGAGAAGCAGGTCGCCCAGGGCGTTGCCGAAGTGCTCGGCCAGTTCGGTCGCCTGGACGCGTTGGTGTGCAACGCCGCCGTGGCCGACCCGCGCAATATCACCCTCGAAAGCCTCGACCTGGCGTACTGGAACCGCGTGCTGGCGGTAAATCTCAGCGGGCCGATGCTGCTGGCCAAGCACTGTGCACCGTACCTGCGTGCCCATGGCGGCGCGATCGTCAACCTGGCCTCGACCCGCGCGCGTCAATCGGAGCCCGACACCGAGGCCTACGCGGCGAGCAAGGGCGGGCTGTTGGCCCTGACTCACGCGCTGGCCATAAGTCTTGGGCCGGAGGTGCGGGTCAATGCCGTCAGCCCTGGCTGGATCGATGCGCGTGATCCAGCGGCGCGGCGTGCCGAGCCTTTGACCGATGCCGATCATGCCCAGCATCCGGCGGGCAGGGTGGGCACGGTTGAGGACGTGGCGGCGATGGTGGCGTGGCTGCTGTCGCGTCAGGCAGGGTTTGTCACTGGCCAAGAGTTTGTGGTCGACGGCGGCATGAGCAAGAAGATGATTTACAGCGAGTAGGGCGGGTAGCCGCCTTGAAGCAATTTTGTCTTTTTCAGAAAAACTTCAAGCAGGCTATTGACTTAGGTCTGCTACCTGCGTAAATTTCGCGGCCTCAACGAAGCAAAGGGTGATTAGCTCAGCTGGGAGAGCATCTGCCTTACAAGCAGAGGGTCGGCGGTTCGATCCCGTCATCACCCACCACTTCTTGAGAGTTTTGCCTTCGGGCAAGACGCAACGTTAAAGGTTGCACCGACGCGCAGCGGTAGTTCAGTCGGTTAGAATACCGGCCTGTCACGCCGGGGGTCGCGGGTTCGAGTCCCGTCCGCTGCGCCATATTTTCCAGGTCCGATTTGTCGGGTTTGAGATTGAAAGGCTTAGGCTGATCAGTCAGACGTTTAAAGACAGTTGAGGGTTTAGGCTCAACTGGTGAAGCGATACGCAGCGGTAGTTCAGTCGGTTAGAATACCGGCCTGTCACGCCGGGGGTCGCGGGTTCGAGTCCCGTCCGCTGCGCCATATCTGCCCCAAGGCCCACTGAACGCCTTGGAGCACAAAGCAAGTGTTAAGCTGCTTTGATCCGATAGCAAAGACCCTGGTCGAAAGACCGGGGTTTTTTGTGTCTGCGATTTGATATTTTGGGTTGAGCTTCTTCTGAAGCTGCCACTGGTCAATGTGGGAGCTGGTTTGCCTGCGATAGCTACACCTCGGTCCAAGGTATGGCCATCGTCGGCAGCCAGCTATCGCAATCAGAACCCCAGCTTATCCCGCAGCCCGTAATACCAGGCACCCATCGCCGCAAACGGTGTGCGCAACAGTTGCCCGCCCGGGAACGGGTAGTGCGGCAGGTCGGCAAACGCATCAAAACGCTCTGCCTGGCCTCTCAACGCTTCTGCCAGCACCTTGCCCGCCAGGTGCGTGTACGTCACGCCGTGGCCACTGCAGCCCTGGGAGTAATAGATGTTGTCGCCCAGGCGACCCACCTGTGGCAGGCGCGACAGGGTCAGCAGGAAATTGCCGGTCCAGGCGTAATCGATCTTCACATCCTTGAGCTGCGGGAAGGCCTTGAGCATCTTCGGGCGGATGATCGCTTCGATGTTGGCCGGGTCGCGCGCGCCATACACAACGCCACCGCCGAAGATCAGGCGCTTGTCACTGGTGAGGCGGTAGTAGTCCAGCAAGTAGTTGCAGTCCTCGACGCAGTAGTCCTGCGGCAGCAAGGTCTTGGCCAGTTCATCGCCCAGCGGCGCGGTGGTGATGACCTGGGTGCCGCACGGCATCGACTTGGCCGCCAGCTCCGGCACCAGGTTGCCCAGGTAGGCATTGCCCGCGACGATGATGAACTTGGCCCTGACCTTGCCCTCGGCGGTGTGTACCACAGGGTTGGCGCCGCGCTCGATGCGCACCGCCGCAGACTGCTCGTAAATCGTGCCGCCCAGGGACTCTACCGCCGCTGCTTCGCCCAGTGCCAGGTTGAGCGGGTGAATATGGCCGCCGCTCATGTCCAGCAGGCCGCCGACATAGTTGTCACAGGCCACCACTTCGCGGATACGGCGCTCATCCAGCAACTCAAGCTGCGTATGGCCGTAGCGCTCCCACAGGCGCTGCTGCGACTCCAGGTGGCCCATGTGCTTGCTGTTGAGTGCAGCGAACACACCGCCGTCCTTCAAGTCGCACTGGATCTGGTACTTGGCCACGCGCTCACGAATGATCCTGCCGCCCTCAAACGCCATCTGCCCCAGCAACTGCGCCTGCTTGGGGCCAACGCTGCGTTCGATCACGTCGATGTCGCGGCTATAGCTGTTGACGATCTGGCCACCATTGCGGCCCGAGGCGCCAAAGCCGACCTTGGCGGCTTCCAGTACCGTCACGCGAAAACCGTTCTCCAGCAGAAACAGCGCGCTGGACAGGCCGGTATAACCGGCGCCAATCACGCAGACATCGGTTTCGACTTCACCTTGCAGCACCGGGCGTGGCGGAACCGCATTCGCGGACGCGGCGTAATACGACTGGGGGTAGGGGGTGTTCGCCATCCTGGAACCTCTGTTTTATATTTTTTACGAGTGCGCCGATCCTACCTGAGTTGAAAATTGCCTGCCAGCCACCCGAAAACCCCGGGCATGCCTTTCACAAATAAAAAATTCGCATATTCATAGGGTTAGCTGCAAAAAAGATGTTGACACCCCTTCGGAATTCCGTAGAATGCCGCCTCACAGCAGGCACGTAGCTCAGTTGGTTAGAGCACCACCTTGACATGGTGGGGGTCGTTGGTTCGAGTCCAATCGCGCCTACCAAACAAAATCCGCTCTGCTGGGCGGTCTAGAAGGGCTCACCGAAAGGTGGGCTCTTTTTTGTTGTCTGCGATTTGCAAAACTTCCTTATCAACACTCCCGCCGCCATCGTTATGCTTTTACCCGTCGTGCTGCTGCTCTTCTGCAAGCTTATCGAATGCCGCCTGGGCGTTCATCACAGCTTCAGAATGTTGGAGCGTCCACCTATATAACGCACGAAATGGCTCTTCCAGCGTATGCCCCAGGTCCGTAACGCTGTACTCGACCGCGACTTGAGAAGAGGGAATGACGCGGCGCGACAAAATGCCATTGCGCTCCAGGCGACGCAGGCTTTGCGTGAGCGCTTTTTGCGTAATGCCGTCGAGTCGACGTTTGATTTCATTGAAGCGCAGCGGGCTTTTACAGAGCGTTGCCAGTATCAATACGGACCATTTGTCCGCGATCTGATCGAGCAGTATCCGGCTGGTGCAATCAGCGGCGTAGACGACTGGAGGGTTCTCGTTTTGCCCCAACGCCTGAATAGCTTTTTCCTGCATGTAGTTTCCTCGGGTATACCTGAGCACTTTTAAGTGCCTTATTGATATTAGGTATACACCTTATACCATGGAGTTTCCTTTTGCTCGGAGCATCTCTCAATGAGTTCTACGAATCTCGACTCTCTATTTCAGCCGTTCACGATCAAGTCCTTGACCCTGAAGAATCGAATTGTAATGGCGCCTATGACGCGCGCTTTCGCCAAGGGCGGTGTGCCTGACGAACAAATCGCCGCCTATTACCGCAAGCGTGCGGAAAACCAGGTCGGGTTGATTCTGTCTGAGGGGACTGTGGTGGATCGTCCGGGCGCTCGTAATATGTCGCGGATTCCGTTTTTCCATGGCGATGAATCACTCGCAGGCTGGAAAGCAGTAATCGATGGTGTTCATCGCGCCGGTGGCAAAATGGGGCCGCAGATCTGGCACGTCGGGGCCGCGCCCAGTTTCCAGGAAGACTGGGCGCCCGCCGGTGGGTTTGAGAGCCCGTCGGGGCTTGCCGGTCCTCAAAAACCACTGGGGCAGGCCATGAATGATGAGGCGATTGCCGACACCATTGCGGCGTTCGCCAAGGCCGCTGCTGACGCCAAGCGGCTGGGGTTTGATACCGTCGAAATACACGGTGCCCACGGATACCTGCTGGACCAGTTTTTCTGGACAGGTACGAATGAACGCTCCGACCACTTCAACGGCGCAACGATCAAGGAGCGCTCACGGTTCGCGGCGGAAGTGGTCAAGGCCATACGCGCAGCCGTAGGGCCGGATTTCCCGGTCATTCTGCGTCTGAGTCAGTGGAAGCAGCAGGATTACAGCGCCCGTTTGGCTACGACGCCTGAAAGCATGTCCGATTGGCTGGTGCCACTGGTGGAGGCCGGTGTGGACGTTTTGCATTGCTCTCAACGGCGCTTCTGGGAAGCCGAGTTCCCGGAACTGGACGGCGAGCAGGGTCTGAACTTTGCCGGCTGGGCCAAAAAACTGACGGGCGCTGCGACTATCAGTGTCGGCTCTGTGGGGTTGTCCGGCGACTTCCTCGGCGCCTTCAGCGGCGAAAGCTCCCAACCGGCAGCGATCGACAATTTGGTGCAGCGATTGGAGAAAGAGGAGTTCGACTTGATCGCTGTTGGGCGAGCACTGCTGAGTGACGCGCAGTGGGTGAGGAAAATTCGAACGGGCAATTCGGCCGACTTGAAGCCTTTTGACGTAAAAGATTTGGCCGAGCTGGCCTGAGTCTCACACTTCTGACACGTGCAAAACCTTGAGTGTTGAAGGGCTCACCGAAAGGTGGGCTCTTTTTTTGGCTGGAATTTTGCCAATACCTGCCCATACCGCTTTGCGGGTTACTGCGCTGAGAACTGCTAGCAGAACAGCGTAGCCACCGATAACAGGCAGATAATCTGTGCAAACATCTGGCACCGTATCTCACCATTTGTTGTCGCCATACTCGTTTGTCCGGCGTACATAGCGGCTGCCTCCATCGGCAATACTGCGCTGAGCGCTGCGCAGGACCGCGCAACACTGTATTGAGTATAGGTCTGGAACGAGATCCATGCTGTCGAGACGACTTAAGGTGATTGAGCGCCGCTGGGTTAATGAAACTGGCGCAGATCCACTCAGGTTTGGTGCGCCCAAGGCATACTGAGGAGCGATTGAATTCAACCCATGGAGTCCGTAATGGAATTGGCAATGGAAGTATCGTTCGACGTGACGGCGCAGGAGCGCGAGGCCATTCTCAAGCCGCTGCGGGCTTTCAACCGCAGCCACACCGGCCAGATGCCGTCCGAAACGGTCGGTATTTTGCTGCGTGATCCCGCTTCTCAAGAAGTAGTGGGCGGTCTTTACGGGGAGATTTCCTTCGGGTGGTTGTTCATTGAGCTGTTGAGCATTCCCGACCAGATGCGCACCCAAGGCACGGGCACGCGATTAATGCGCGCGGCTGAAGACTTGGCCCGTGAACGCGGATGCGAGGGCATCTGGCTGGACACTTTCAGCTTCCAGGCGCCCGGGTTTTATCGCAAGCAGGGCTTCACTGAATTTGGCCACATTGCTGATTTTCCGCCGGGCCATAAACGCCATTTTTTCCACAAGCGCTTGAGCTGAACTCCCTCAAAGCGCCGGGCCACCCGGCGCCCATCACCGACAAAATTTATTGGTTTGCAGCAACAATTTTTCTTGTTGGACACCTCCCGCCCCCAAGCAGCACAGTTGCCGCCACTGACGCTCGACCTCCCAGGTCAACAATAAAAAACCACGTCGGGCTGCACGCCACTTTCATGCTGTGAACCCTTTGTTCACATCCTGCCGTCATGGCGCCGCAGCGCGCATTCTAGGACTTAATCGTCATGCAAACTGTTGTGAACCTATGGCCGTTGATCGGCGTACTTGTCATCGTGGTTGGCTTTGTCCTGCGCTTCAATCCGTTGCTGGTGGTGACCGCCGCAGCCATTGCCACCGGGCTTGCCGCCCACTTCCCGCTGGAAAAAATCCTCGCCAGCATGGGCGAAGGCTTCCTTCAGACCCGCGCCCTGCAATTGATCCTGTTGCTGCCCCTGGCCGTTATTGGCCTGCTGGAGCGCCATGGCCTGCGCCTGCATGCGCAGAACTGGATCGCTCGCTTCGAGCGCGCCACCGTCGGGCGCTTGTTGATCATCTACCTGTTCGTGCGCGAGTCCACGGCCGCCATGGGCCTCACCAGCCTGGGCGGGCATCCGCAGATGGTGCGGCCGTTGTTGGCGCCGATGGCCGAAGGCGCAGCGGAAAAACGCTACGGCAAACTGCCGGACAAACTGCGCCACAAGGTGTTGGCCATGTGTGCGGCGACCGATAACGTCGGGCTGTTTTTCGGTGAAGACATCTTTGTTGCCTTTGGTGCGATTGCGCTGATGCACACCTTCCTGCTCGGTTCGGGGATTGATGTGGAGCCGTTGCACATTGCGGTGTGGGGCATTCCGACGGCGATTTGTGCGTTTATCATCCATGCGATTCGCCTGCACCGGTTCGACCGAAGGCTTACCCGCGACATGACGCCCGTCGCGACGCCGGTGGAGTCTGCGCAATGATTATCTCCATCGAGTACCTGTACTGGCTGGCCGGCATTCTGCTGTTGATTACCGCAGGCATGATCCTGCTGGATCGTACCCATCCCAAGCGCTGGTCCAGCGCGGCATTCTGGTTGCTGTTTGCCATTCCGTTCCTGGTCGGGGAGCGTTTGCCGCCGGTGGTTATCGGCGTTGGCGTGGTGGTGATGGCGTTGATCGCAGGTTTGGGCGGCGTGGGGCGTGGCGCGCATGCCCAGTTGCATGACAAGTCTGCCCGCGCCAGTGCCGGTCGGCTTGGCCACAAGCTGTTTATCCCGGCGTTGGCCATTCCGCTGACCACCGTGATTGGCTCGGTATTGCTCAAGCACACCGAAATCGGCGGCGTGCCATTGCTGGACCCGAAAAACACCACTTTTGTCTCCCTGGGCATCGGTTGCCTGATCGCCCTCGGCCTGGCCTGTTGGTTGACCCGCGACACACCGGTGCAAGCCTTGCGTGAATCCCGACGCCTGACCGAAGCCTTGGGCTGGGCCATGGTGCTGCCGCAAATGCTCGCCATGCTCGGCTTGCTGTTCAATGAAGCCGGGGTCGGCACAGCGGTTGCCCATGTCACCACCACCTATATCAACCTGGATTTCAAGCTGGTGGCGGTGATGGTGTATGTATTGGGCATGGCGCTGTTTACCGTGATCATGGGCAATGGTTTTGCGGCGTTCCCGGTGATGACCGGCGGTGTCGGCGTGCCGGTGCTGGTGGGCATCTACGGCGGCAACCCGGCGGTAATGGCGGCGATTGGCATGTTCTCCGGCTATTGCGGCACGTTGATGACGCCGATGGCGGCCAACTTCAATATAGTTCCGGCAGCCTTGCTGGAGTTGCCGGACAAGAACGCGGTCATCAAGGCGCAATTGCCCACGGCATTGATGATGCTGGTGGTCAATATTGTGCTGCTCTACCTGTTGATGTGAGGCGAGGATGAAAACGTTACTGTTGATGGGCTTCGAGCCCTTTGATCAAGACTCGGTAAACCCGTCCTGGGAGGCCGTGCGCCAGTTGGATGGGATGCTTTTGGGTGAGGGTGTGCAGATTGTTGCGCGCCGACTGCCTTGTGCATTTGCCTTGGTGGAGGAGTGCCTGGCTGAGTGGATCACCCAATTGCGCCCGGCGATGGTGATCGCCACGGGGCTTGGGCCTGGGCGCGACAGCATTTCCATGGAGCGGGTGGCGATCAACGTTAACGACGCGCGCATCCCTGACAACCTGGGTGCGCAACCCGTCGATACGCCGGTGGTGGTCGATGGGCCGGCCGCGTACTTCAGCACACTGCCGATCAAGGCCATGGTCAAGGCGTTGCGCGAGGCCGGGGTGCCTGCGGCGGTTTCGCAGACCGCGGGTACGTTTGTGTGTAATCAGGTGTTTTATCTGTTGCAGCACGCGCTGGCCGGCACGGACGTTCGCAGTGGGTTCATCCATGTGCCGAACTTGCCGGAGCAGGTGGTGGGGACTGGGCTGGCATCGATGCCATTGGTGACAACCTTAGAAGGCTTGCGCCTGGCGGTGCAGGTGGCATGGAACACACAGGTTGATGTGGTGCAGGCCGGTGGCCAGGTCAGTTGACCCGGCTCGCGGTGTTCAGGCTTCGCGCCTGGGGAAAAACAACTCAAAACAGGTCACTCCGGCCTCACTGGTGACCCGGTAGCGGCCGTTGTGCAGCTGCATGATGGTCGCCACAATCGACAGCCCCAGCCCATTGGACTGGGCCGAGCGTTCCCGTGACTCATCCACCCGGTAAAAACGCTCGAACAGGCGCGGCAAATGCTCGGCGGGAATCGTCTGCCCCTGGTTGCTGACGCGCAAGTTGATGCCCTCGGCGTCTGGAATGGCCTGAATCAGCAACTGCGAACTGGGTGCGCCGTACTTGATGGCGTTTGCACACAAATTTGCCAAGGCGCGGCGCAACAGCATCGGCTCGGCCCAGATCAGGCCTTCGCCCTCGGCCTGAATGTGAATATCCACATCGCTCGCCAACCCTTCGAAGTAGTCGGCTATACGCTCCACTTCATCCGCCGCACTCAGTTCCTGGCGTTGGCGCAGTGCGCTGGCCGGGTCGGTACGGGCGAGGAACAGCATGTTGTCGAGCATTCGTGCCAGGCGTTCGAGTTCTTCGACATTGGACGCCAGCAGTTGCTGGTAGCTCTCAATGTTACGGCTCTGTTGCAGGGCGACCTGGGTTTCCCCCAGCAAGTTGTTGATCGGCGTGCGCAGCTCGTGGGCCATGTCGGTGGATACCTGGCTCAGTTGTACAAAGCCCTTGGCCAACCGTTCAAGCATGGTATTGAAGGCGTCGATCATTGGCAGCAGCTCTTTGGGCGCGCCGTGGCTGTCGAGGCGTTCGGCCAGGTTGCCCACGCCGATACCCTGGGTGTGCACGGCCAGGCGCCGCAGTGGCACCAGCCCGCGGTGCACCAGCAGGTAGCTGACGATGGCGAGAATGACCGCGGCGATGCTGGCGAGGATAAACACGCTCAAGCGATAGCTGGCGAGCATCGCCGTGCGTTCGGTCATCAGGCGCCCGGTGGTGACTTGCAGGCTGCCCAGGTCGCCCGAGTCGATGGACGCGGCCACGGTGGCGAAAGGCACGCCATTGATACCGGGTAAATGGTGCACGTCGGCAAAGCCCAGTTCACGGTTGGTGGGCACGGGCGGCACATCTGGCATTGCAATGTTGCCCGGGTTTACCAGCAGCAACGGCTTTTGCCCCGGCGCCGCGATGCTCAGCACCGACTCGCTGTTGCCCAGCATGTTCTGGAACAGCTCTGGCTTGGTCTTGATCAGGTCCAGGGTGTTGCTGTCCTTGAGCAGGTTGCGCAACTGGTCGGCGCGATAAATCAGTGCGGCGTCGTCACGCTTGATCAGTTCACGCTCAAGCTCGCGGTACAACGCAACGCCCAAGGTGGCGAGCAGCGCGAAGGCGAGCAGGGCGAAGATCAGCGCCAGGCGCAGGGTCAGCGAATAATGGCGGCGAGGGTTCATGGCTGGGTGTCGAAGCGGTAGCCGATGCCCCGCACGCTGTGGATCAATTTGAGCTGGAATGGGTCGTCGATTTTCAGGCGCAGGCGCCGCACGGCGACGTCGACCACATTGGTGTCGCTGTCGAAATTCATGTCCCAGACCCGCGAAGCAATCATCGAGCGTGATAACACCTGGTCCTGGTGGGTGGCGAACAGGTGCAGCAGGGCGAACTCCTTGTTGGTCAATGTAATGCGCGTGCCGCCGCGGGTGACGCGGCGTTTGAGCACGTCGATCTGCAGGTCGGCGATGTGCAGTTGCTCTTCTTCGCGACTCGGGCCGCGACGCGTCAGGGTACGCAAGCGCGCGACTAGTTCGGCGAAGGAGAAGGGCTTGATCAGGTAGTCGTCGGCGCCCAGTTCCAGGCCCTTGATGCGGTCGGCGATGTCATCGCGGGCAGTGAGGAACAGCACCGGCGTGTCAGCCTCTTTGCGCAGGCGGCGCAGCACTTCCCAGCCGTCCATTTTCGGCATCATCACATCCAGCACGATGACGTCGAAGGGCGTTTCCAGCGCTTGGTGCAAGCCGTCTACGCCGTCGCGGGCAAGGCTCACCGAGTAACCCAGTTCCTGCAGGCCATTGAGCAGGTAATTGCCGGCCTTGGGTTCGTCTTCGACTACGAGGATGTTCATGGGAAGTGCCCTGGTTCGCTGCGTTGCGCAAGTGTAGCCGGATCAATTGTCACTGGGGCAACCGATGCCTTGCACCTGGTAGTCCAGCACGTGTTCACGGTCTTGGGAGTCGAGGTATTTGAGTTGCGCCGGGACGATCCCGCATTGGCCGTAGGTGTCGGTGCTCGACAGCACTTTAGCCACGTCCAGGTGCACGAAGAAGCCGGTTTTGTCGTGGATCACGTTAGCGTCAGGGGCGGTGTCGGCAGCGAACGCAGAGCCGGTAGCAAGCAAAGCGGCAAAGCCCAGGATAAACAGTTTCATGGCAGTAGCTCTCTTTAAGGGTTGGCTGCCGGGGCTGGCAGTGAGTTCACAGTAACCAGGCACCCCAAACAGCCAGCCAACAGGATGATGACAAGTTTGTAATGCGTGGTTTAAGGCTGGCGGCCGGACGCTTCGAGGATCAGGTCAGTGATTGCCTTGGCGTGGGACACCAGTGACAAGTGGCTCGACGGCAGTTCGATGGTGGTCGCGTTCATGCGCTTGGCCAGAAAACGCTCCAGGTCCGGGTTGATGGTCTGGTCATTGCTCGACACTGCGTACCAGGACGGCTTGGTGTGCCAGGCGGCATTCACCGTGCGGCCGTTGAAGAGGGTCTTGGCGATCGGCTGTTGTACGGCGAACAGCTGCAGGGCTTTGGCGCGCGGCACGTCAGCGGCGAAGTACTTGAGGAAGGCGTCCTGGTTCAGCGTCAGGTAACCGTCGTGCTCGACGACACCGGCGCGCACCGGCGTGCTGGGGTATTTGGCAGACAGGGCGACGAAGTCTTCGTTGGCGTCCGGTGCACGGGCGGCCACGTACACCAGTGAGCTGACCTTGGGGTTCGCCCCGGCGTCGCTGACCACGGTGCCGGCGTAGGAGTGACCGACCAGCACGGTAGGGCCGTCCTGTTGGTCCAGCACGCGGTTGGTGGCAGCGACGTCATCGGCCACCGAAGTCAGTGGGTTTTGTACGGCGGTCACATGCAGCCCGGCGGCCTGCAGGCGCGTGATCACCTCGGACCAGCTCGAGCCGTCAGCCCAGGACCCGTGCACCAACACCACATTGTTGGTCTTGATCGGCGCGACAGTGCCGGCCATGGCGGTGCCGGTGCCCAGCATCAACAGGCTGGCGGCGATCAGGCAGAGTTTGCTGGCAGGTTTCATCGTGCGGCCCTTCATCATCAGTGGGAAGTTGTGCCACCCGGTGTGGGTGACTGACGACGCCACTGTATGAAGCGAGGGTGCTGACAAGCCTTACAGGCTCATTACAAACCTGTCATTCAATCGCAGGGGCCGCCAGATACCGCTGGCGTTTACAAGCGAGGAGGTGACCCGTAGATTGCATCGGGCCGATTATTTGTTACCGCCTATGAGGAAGCCACGCAGTGTCCATTCGAGGTCCAGCCGTATTCACCCAACGTTATCGCGCCTTCCTGTTTGATATGGATGGCACCCTGCTCAACTCCATTGCCGCCGCCGAGCGCGTGTGGAGCATCTGGGCTGAACGCCACGGTCTGGAGGTGGCGGCGTTCCTGACCACCATTCATGGCGCACGCGCCATTGACACTATTACTCGCCAGGCACTGCCAGGCGTGGACCCCGAAGTTGAAGCACAGTGGATTACCGAGGCCGAAATCAACGACGTCGAAGGCGTGGTGGCGATTCCCGGTGCTGTCGGGTTTCTGAATAGCGTGCCTGGCGATCAATGGGCACTGGTCACGTCTGCGCCCAAGGCGCTCGCGCTACGACGCCTGGCTGCGGCCGGTATTACGCCCCCAGCCGTGCTGGTGACGGCCGAGGACGTTGCCAGCGGCAAGCCCGATCCCGCCTGTTACGTGCTGGGCGCCCAGCGTCTGGGTGTGCCGGTGCAGGATTGCCTGGTGTTCGAAGACGCTTCGGTGGGGATTCGCGCCGGGGAGGCGGCCGGCGCGGATGTGCTGGTTGTAACCAATACACACCTGACGCCGATCGTCACGGCGCATGCCTGCATTAACGACTATCAGCCGCTGCAGGTTCTGCGCGATGCAGAGGGCACGTTACGCTTGCAGCGCCTGGAAGACTGAAACGAAAAAGCCGAGCCCGTTATTGGTCTCGGCTTTGTGCGCAGGAAGGCGAGTCGGGTGGCGCCTGCAGTCGGCTGCTCTTGATGCCTTGGCGCGAAAGCACCATTTCCCTGAGGATTTCATTGGCAAGCCGGGCAATCGCCTCGGGGCCATGGTAGTGCGCGCGCACGATGCCGGTAATCGCGAAATGGTCGGTTTCCGGACCACTAAGGATGGCGGAAAGGGTGCCGTCAGCGTGTAACGTACAGGTGATCGCATAGCTGGGCAAACGCGCCGCCAGGGCCGCTTCGATTTGAGATTTGCTGAGGGTATCCATCTGCGTCAATGCCTTTCAGAAACCGTGCAAGCCCAAGCATAGATCCTGCCGCCGACCTGTAAATACCGGCGATCTAATAGCAGATTAGCCGCCATCAACGTGCGGTTTTCGGGTGCTCACGTTGCGCGGCGCGCTGGCATAATTTGCGCAAAATGGCTTTCTGGATAGGCTGCAGGCAGAACACGAACAGGTAGCCGCACAAGAAGAGTGTAAGTTCCATCGACGAACGCTTGCCGGGGTCACTGACTGTTTCGATCTCGAACTTCACGCCATATCCCAGCACCACGAAGGCCAGCCCTATCAGCAGGGCGATCCCCCAAGACTTGGAGGCAAGCGGTTGTTTTGCAATCGGTCTCATCGACGTGCTCCTGAACGCACACTGATGGTAGGGTTATAGTCAGTGGATTCGGCCGCGAATTACGCAACAAGTTCCAGTCGCCAAGACAGTTTTATCTTGCAGCGTAGCTGAAAGCATAAAGCACGCCGATCATGCAGGAAGCGCGAGTGGGCGGAAGGGTTTTCGCCAGCCATCACAATGAACGAAAAGGCTGGCTACTGAGTGAGGCGTCAAGGAGTCTGGTTTTTGTCCGGAGCTGTCAGGCCAGCCTGAATGCGCTGGTAGATCTCCTCGCGATGCACGGCAACGTCCTTGGGTGCGTTGATGCCGATTCGTACTTGCTGGCCGCTGACGCCCAGGATGGTGATCGTGATGTCATCACCGATGTTTATGCTTTCACCAACTTTGCGGGTGAGTATCAGCATGGACTTCTCCTTGATTACTTTTAAGGACACATGTTTCAGACAGGGCAGGTGTCGGATGTGTGTAGCTTACTGCTAAGCGCTTCCCTGTGACTGCCTCTTTTAGGACGCATAGAGGCGACATTAATTCCCATGGCGGCATCATACAGGTCTGCGATACATCATTCGCATTGTTTAAGCCAACGTTTATGACGGCCAGAATAGACAGTGAATGATAAAGTTGCCTCTTTATCCTTAAAGGAGCAGGGCTGTGCGTAAAGTAGCGATGGCAATTGCGGTGTTGGCGTTGGCCGGTTGCGGTGAAGGTAAACCGGTTGACGCCCCCAAGGCCAAGCCTGCCGTGACCGAGAGCCAGCCACAAACCGGGGCGATTGCCGCTCAGGAATGGGATGTGTGGGTAGGCCCGCCGGACCATAAGCTGCAAGCAATCACCGACCTGACTGCCTGGTTGCTCGAACATGGTTTCAACTTCTATATCGTCAAAACAGACGGCAAGGACGAGGTGTATCTAGGCCCGTTCGCGAGCAAGGCCGAGGCTGAAGCCAAGCAGGCGCTGCTGACCGAAAAGCTCGCACGGGCCAAGAAAAACGATACCGAATCAGAGGTTATCGAGCACAAGGTCGCGCAATAACCGGCAGGGTGGGCGGCAACTCCGCCCACGCTCAACCGCAGGTCTTCAGGTTTACCGGGCCGACGAACTCGTTACCGCGCCCCATCACACACGCCACAGTCTGGTTGCGCTGGCGCTCCCAGGGTTGCACCGGATAGGTCTTGTTCCAGGCTTCATACAGCTGGCGGTCCTGTTTTGACAGGCGCAAGCCGTATTGTTTGCTCATGTAAAAATACGTTCGGGCGATCATTCCGCGAATAGACGGGCGGGGCATGACTTTTTTGGCCTTGAAATCGACCTGGGTCAGGCATGAGCCGTACTGCCCGCGTTGCGCCGGCAGCCAGCCAAAACTGAAGTTGTTACGGTCGCCATTGACTTGCTTATCCGATAAGACACCGCATTGACATCTGTACTGAGAATACATAAAACCTAGAAAAATCAATGGTTTTAGTCGGGTTTAACGTGTCATATAAATCACCAAAATCTTGTCAACGTTGACATTTTGACCCTTCAGCGCAGCCGAATTTATATCCGACGAACGGTAGGGCTGTATTCGGATCCGGATGTACGTCCGTTCAAAAATGAGCCCATCCGACTCCCGCATCTGTTCATATCTCTGCCAGCGCTTTCCACTCCGTCCGCACAGATTTATCTAGGTGAACCCTGCCTACGTCGCCTGAAAATGTCCCCAATTCCACCTGATGAGAATGCGAGTTTCGGTCGACGCAACCTGACTATGCCCCTATTCGTTCCTGAGGAAATGATGGTGAAGCGGCTACTGATTCCACCACCACCATCATCTAACAAACAGAAACTCAGCCGTCGGATTTTCGATTCCAAAGCCGGCGTAGTGTGGATCCCGGAATTCCGAGCTCCTTCGCTGCCTGCGACTGACTAAATCCTCGCGCTTTCAGATCCTGAACCGCCACCCATTTTTTGCGAGCCTCTTTCACCACCGCTGTCGTCAGAGGCTGAGGTTCGGTGGGCAGTTGAACGTCTGCGAGACTCAGGGTTTCGACTTCGGCCAGAGAAGCCAGGAGAACCTCACGCACTGTGCGTTTTTCGTGAGATGCGACAGCAAGTGCGAGAAGAGTGATGGGCTCTACTTTGAGGGCAGCAGCGATCTGAACGCTCATATCGACTGTGGCTGAATTCTTGGCGAGTTCGAGGTTACTTATGTTTGCTTGCGTCAGTGAGCCAGCGAGGTTTGCCTGGAGCAGCCCTTTCTGAGTGCGTAGCAGTCGAAGCACTGCCGCGTAGGAGTGGCGCAGAGACATCCAATGATCCCCATAAAAGCAGACGGTATGCCGTGTTTGCCTGCCGCCACACAAACATATATATTTGTATAGGTGGCGCTTTGCTCCTGAAGGCGCTTTAATTTACGAATATTGTCGAGATAGGCGGTGATGGGTGGTTAGTCCCAAGGAGCATGGTTTGCTGGGGGAGGAGGGTATTGAGCTGCAAGGTTCCGAACTTACCCTTGACGAAGCGCTGGCGTTGGCCAGAAAGCGCTACAGATGGATGCCCCTATGCGCCGTCGAGGAGTGGATCATCCTAGACGCCGTCGTCACCGACGAAGAGCGAGCCAAAGTAACCGCCGCAGGCTGCCAGCCAATGTTTATGTTTGCCCACAAAGTTGTGGAGGATGAGCAGAGGCGTTTCGAGCCTGGCCACTGGGTCAGGTCGAGTATGGGGACTGCGTTCAACGACGGTTTTCTGTTCGAAACTCGGAATTCCGTCTACGTGCTGCTGGGCCCAGGCCATCGTAAATCTGCTTCTATCGAAGCGATATTTTCCCTTTTCTGATTACCCACCGTTTCTGCTGGGCAACTGACGTGCTCCAGCAGCTTGAGGCGACACATGTTCAGAACCTTAGACAGCGACCTGATAGGCGTCCCAGGAATGTTCGGGGAGGGCGTGTCCCATTGGCGCGGAGTCTCAAGGCTGCTCCGAACGGCTTGGTACCACTTAACCCTTAGCGTCGAAAACGAGGGTCGGTTCAGCGAGTGCGCGATGATGATTGACGACACCCATCAGCTTCAAAAAATGTTGGTAAGCCAGGGTGCGGATTTAGCTATTACCGAGATTATGGCTGTGACGCCATCTTGGATGAATAAGTCCGGGGGCTGGCAGATGGAGCGGTTAACCAAAGTGTCCGTTGGGGAGGACGGGTCTGGTTCTGAGGTTTGCTTGCTGGAAGTGGCCAAGGGAGCGGTGTATCACACCTCACACCAGCGAGACTTCAAGATTGAAGGGCTGGCCAACCTGAGGCCCGTCTTTCTCTCAAGCATGATTCGATCAGCCTGAAATTTACCAGTAATTTCCCACGAAACCAGCGCCTCTGGTTGCGTGCGAAATTCCTGATAACTCCATACAGAACGCAACCGGAGCGCAGCGATGCTCGACACCATAGATGTAAATTTTCACGGAAAGCGCCATACAGATTTCGATCTGAAGCGAATCTTAAAAGCTCAGGAGCAAGGTTTTGATATGCCTGTCACCGCCTACCTTTGTGGAGTTTCCATCAGGTCGCGTGCAGGTATCGGTGTTGTTTTTGGCCACAAGCGGAAAGACCAGTATGGGCGGTTCGGCGACGGCCATTTGATCCGCACTTCTGATGTTCTGAAAGTCGAACGTGAAGGGCGATTTTGGGTGATGACAACCGTGAATTCGCGTTATGTACTAGCAACGTTCCAACGGGATAATGGACGTGCAAGCCTCCGCCAATACCTACGACTGTCTAGTGGTCAGCATCATCTATCCCCGAACCTGCTGCAATAAGGCGTGCCTCCTATCATCGGACTATGACTAAAGGATCCGGAGATTGTATGTCGAGAATGTTGATGAGAGCGGGCGAAACGATCTGTATTGCATCAGGTGTTGATGACCTTCCTGTTTCGTAATCGATAGCTATTCACATCCCTTCCGTTTTGGGCTTGCCCCAGTTGGGGGCTGGCTGGCGTTACCAAACCCTGACTGCACCAGGTTTTGGCCCTATGGGCTTTCATTCTCAAGCCTTTGGCCCCAGAGGGCCGGCGCGCTCTGCTTGCTTTAGGCAGTCAATGAGCGCTTTTATAGGCAGCACCTCTTGTATTTTGAGCCGCTTCCACAAGGACATTGGTCGTTGCGCCCATGTCTCTTTGGAACCAATGCTCTCTCGACCATTTTCATTGCCGAGCCCAGCGATGAAGATGGCTTCATTGCCTTCGTCAACTCATCCATTTCTGACGATTGCTCCCACGGAAAATCGAGCGTGATACCGAATTGAATCTCCCCTTGAAGCCCCACTGAAACTCCAAACCAGTTCGCGGTTCGCTGAGCGTATTTGCGTTTCGCACAATGGAGTTCCAAGGTTCTGACGGCTGCTTCACTAGGCGTCGGGTTGCAGTGGAAACAGATGCCAGTACCTGGTTCAGTCATCCCAAGTACGAAGTCATGTCGCTGACCATCCATCTTTCCCATCTTGGTCAGCCCATCAATAGCCCGATGAACCGTATTACATGAGTCTCCGTCCATGGAAAGAAGCGTGAAGCCCAATTCTAGTACCGCTGGATGGGGGCGGCGCTCTATCTGCTCAATCAATCGCTCGTAGTATGTGCCCTTCATCTTGGTCAAAATTCCTGGCGGCACACACTGGCCAGGAAGGCCTTCACGCCGAACAGTCATGGCCGTATCTAGGTCGGCTGCGATTGAGTCTTCCAGCATCACTATATTGTATTGCTCGTCGAGAAAGAGGTTGCATCGAAGGTGGTACGCAAGAGCGGTGAGCTCATGCCCCATCATCAATTTTTGTGCCGACTCTAGCCGCATACGGACGTAACTAATGAAGCGCAATGGCGTATCCAGCATTTCTGCTAGGACATCCAGCAGGAAAACGTCCATCACGAAAGGGGGACGGATGATCTCATCGGCAGAATATTTGAGGTACTGGCTGACTTGAAACGCCAATGCGGGGTAGTGGTCGGATACCACGCAGAATGGATAGATCTCCTTGATCGTCTCCGGGAGCACGACAGCTTGGCCACTATCATTTTCTAAGCGACATTTGCCTGAGAGGATGGCCGCCGCACACTCAGCCCCTTGGTCGTAGGCCTTTTGAATCGCTGCGGCAAAATCAGCCTTGATCTGTCCGTCGCTACCTTTGCGGGCAGCAAGAGTTAACTTTTTGGCTTTTGCCTGAACGATGATAACTCGGTCACCAAAGATGACCAGAACGTCCGCCTCGGCGACAATCCGTTTGCCCTCGTAGAGATTGACGTTTGTGTGAACATTCGCTTTTCCGAAAACCGCTGCCAGGCGACGCTGGGAGAATTGTTCAGTGAATGCGCCTCGATTGTCGGACGCTTGTTGTCTGTAAGCTTTATCCTGGTGCATCCAGAAGAAAGGTGACTCGTACAGCGCTTCATAGATCGCGTAATGAGAGAACAGTAAGACCGAATCCCGCCCTGTCGGCAGCAGTGGGGTTGCAGCTACCTGATTAAAGTCTCCCACTTCATTAAATTGGCCATTATCGCCACTGAAGGTTAGAGCTTTGAAAACGGCTTCAACAACAGCGAGCTCTTGACCAGAACGCGCAGCGATCTCTTGTGCGGTGAACTCGAAGAGTGCCAGCACCGATGCTGCAGGTAGCTCCCCTATCTTGGCTCCGCCACCTACTTGCGCTCCTTTGGTCGCCCTGACGTCCATCAATGAACACATTGCACTCGCCACTTGCAAAGCCTGTGCACTGCTAAACGCCATGGCCCGAACCAACCAGTCATCATCCTGGGCATGTTTCTCAGCAAAAAAATCTCGATACTGGAAGCTGTAAGCTGACTCGGTGCCATAGAAAATCGGCTCCTTCATCATGGCGCCTTTCCAAATGTCACTCATGGCGATGCCTTGCTGAGCTTGAGGCATAAGCTCGCCGATCATAAGGCCGGTCATTGCGTCGTGAAGCTCACTCATCAACTCATCAGTACGCGAGGCGTAGCTTCTCAGCGTGGCTTCATCAACTTCAGTTAGATCTAGAGGTTGACGCGACATCAACCCCAAGATCGTAGTTATTTCATTCCGATTGAGCCTTTTGCGGTCGAAGAGATGCTCAATATCAGAAGACTTATGCTCACCTTGAAAAGACACTAAGTTGTCGCGATAACAGATGCCAGCAATGGCATGAGCGTACCCTGGCTTGGCCGCCAGAGCTGCTAAATCATCAATGACGTCAGCTTCGCTTCGGTGCATGGGATGCATGGCTGATACCCTCAGAACTTATGATTTATGAATAGCTCGGAAGGGAACACTTCGGCTAGAAAACCCGCCAAAGACCCTCTGAGAGAACTGTCGTCGAAAACAGTAATCCTTTAGGTCGTACCTGCGCCCCACGCCCAGTCACCACCTACCACAATGAAGATCTCAGACTTCAAAAGTCGCGCTCGGAAGGCAGCTTGTACCGAATTACGGACATCGTTTCGTACAGCAACTGCGCTGGTGCCGTTAAAGAAACCCATCGTAGAGGTGGTGGGAATGACTACATGCTGCCCCTCGTCTGCCTTAACCACCTTTGCTAGGCCGATCCGCTGAAGATCTGCATAGGCGCTTTCGTAGTCCTTCGAAGAGGCGTTCTTCAAATCAAACGTGCAATAGACCAAATAGCTCATAGTACAAACTCCTAGATAACTCACACTCGAAGAGTGGGGGCCAGCCCATCCAGCAGCCGGCTCACCCAAGAGCGAGAAACCTAACCTCTAGCCTCTTCCTACTGGGTGTGGCACACCGAGGAGCACGTCCGGCAGCCGTTCGACTGCGGGTATGTGTTGCGAGCCTGACGCACGGCAGTCACACAGCTGCTGTGTTGGCCCAAATCGAGGCGGTTCTGCAGTGCCGGCAAGAAAATGCATGAACTGGTATGCACTTCATGATCGCCATTGTTTTGGGCATTGCGGTTAACGTAATACTGAGCCATCTCACTCACCCCGCTGTTTATTCGATTGAGCGAGTACCGAGGCCGCGAGGGTCTTGGTGGTGGCGTTGTATTTGTTGCTGTCGAGGACGTGGCTTGCTTTGGTTTCCATATCAGCACCAGTTTGTTTACCGCTGGAGGCTTGGGCCATAGCTGATCCCGCCAATTCTTTCTGAATCGCGGAGGAGCTGTCGCTACGCAGGATTTTGGAAGCCAGGCTGGCCAAGGGAGTCGAGGTTTGTTTAGTATTTTTAGGCACGGTTAGGTGCTCCTGTATTTACATAAAAATTGCGTAAGCAGGAGCAGCCCTTGAGCGGAAAACCAAGCCGGATAGTTGACATCCAAAGTCGGATTTTTCTCTAATGCGCATCCCACCGATGTTCGCATTGGCTCAGGGTAGGCAGGTATGTGTGCTCGGCGACCAAACTTCGCACGCATACCTGCTGTCTTTACTGAATCCTCAGCTCACTCGAAAAACACTACATATAGATGTGCTTCTCTGGTGTAGCTACAAGATAGTGTGGTCGATTTTACTTTGCAAGATTACAAGGCTGTGGATAACGTGTATTTAAATTGCAATGTGGATCCATTTTGATGCTGTATGGATGCCCAGGCCTTCTAAATCGGGGGCTAAGAGCCATAACAGCCGAAACAACTTGTAATACTTTCCGTCCTTACCGTCGATTTACCTTTAAAAGTGCGGCGATCAGCACTCGAAAATGACGATTCTATGACGTCATTTCTTTGTTTCATGACGTCAGTAACCGTCGGTTTCCAAGCTATTACTCCAGTCGCCCCAACGCTTTGATCCGGCACAAGTTGTTCCAGTAGTCGTACTCGAAGCAGAGCCTTCGCTGAGCGTGTAGTTGATGACCACATCATCGTGAATCAGGATGGCGAGCGTTATCTCAATGCCAGTCGTCATCACCTCCATGGTGGTCACGATTGGAGCAGCACAAGAACCACCAACTATCTTCATCGCTGATCCACCTTCGTCGTGCAGCCGGCGCATCGCCCTGGCCTGCCTGGCAGTTACAGTGGCTGTCCTGAGAGCTACTTCTCCCCAGCGCCGGACACTTCATCCTAAATACCCATCACCTGTCAGCCACCAGAGTCTTCAAAAGCGAAAGCACGCCTTCGGAAAATTCTCCAATTTGCCGCAAATTCTTCAGTAAACACTCTGCCGTGGTGTACTTAAGCCTTTCCATGAGTAGCGCTTATGAGATTTCATTAAGAACGGACATCGCTTAGATCAACCACCAGTTTTGACACCCGGCATACCTGAGACCGCCCAGGTAGCGGCTGGTACTGTAGGAGTCATATGGTGGGATTATTCGCCCCGAAGACTTGGACGCCATTGGCGTAGCCTGGCATAAATTAAGGACAAAATATGTTCAGCAAATCTCAGATCATCACCATCCCAGTCCTGATCTCATCGGTACTCTTACTCACCGGCTGCCCGCCACCGGCGTCTTTCACCCAATGGAAACGTGCTTCGACCTCTGTAGAAGGCGTCAAAGCCGCAATGGCAGAATGTGGCGACCCTGTAGCAGGGCCACAAAACCATTTCCCAATAAACGAACAAATAATCCACTTTCAGTGCATGCAGCGTCTCGGTTTTACTCGAAAAGACGGCTTTGAATACTGCGACATAATGAAGAATATGCCGGCCTGTGTTGAAGAAAGGCAGGGGAGGCCGCTCAGCTTGTCCCAGCTCGAAGCGTTACCGTTTGTCGAAGACGAAGCATTTCACCCAATCAAGCCTAATTCAGGCCGGGATGAACGTATGCAGGTCTCATGGCGTAAAGCGGGAGCATCACTCCATTTCTCATTCAATGTAGCAAATGATAGTGAAGCCCTGCCGGTGATGTATGCGTGCGGCTATGCGAAACCACTAGGGTCGAATCTGGACGTCGCAAGCATCGGGCGCACTGCAGAAGTGCAGCGTTGCATGATTGATCATGGCTTTGAGCCCAAAAACAAAATAATGCAGGTTTGCCAGACTTACCCTCAAGTGACGGGCTGTTCGTCGACAACTCCACCGAGTTGATGCAGATAGAGCGCATAGCCAAGGGGCGCGCTCGTTAGCGATAGAGAGCTCATCGGCCCAGTGGCGTCGTCTACATCGATTTAACCGATACGACATCCACGTACTTGTACTTCTTCCTAGCAGCCTTCACAGCCTCTTGCTCAGCAAGCAACGAGCTCAACGTATCAGCCTCGTGAATCAATTCGATCATTTTCCCTTCAAACTCGTTTCCAACACGTAACGTGACCCTCAGCCTTGGCGTAAATGCTTTCGCCACTTTCTTCTTCACTTGGGGAGCTTCTGCTGGCTTTGTAGGTACCATTTCTGGCTCAGGCTCCTGTACTTGAGGCGCAGACACCTGGTCTTCGGGCTGAGGCGTACCGAATAGCGCACGACGCATTTCTTCTTCAGTTAATTCAGAGCTCATAGAACATCTCAAAGGGGGCGGTAATCAGATCGACGAATTCTACTAGGATGGCTGCTCCAGCGTGTCCTCTGGAAGCATGTATGACCACTGTTAATTCGGGCTACGTGCTCGCAACATTTCAGCATGGTAGTGGGCCGGATAGCGATAAGAATGATGCAACGTAAGCTAGGCTATTGAGGGCTTAAGGGTGCATCGCTATGGTTGTCTGGCTTCGTCTTCGACAGCTGAGTGAACTGCTCCAATGCGTTTTGGAAGTCCTCCAACGCAAAGCTTATCGGCTTGCTCTCCGCAATCCATTTTGTCGAGATTCCAACTTCCAGTTTGTCCGAAATACTACGACCAAAGCGCCGCCAGTGTACGGTGTCACCTTCGATTACCTGCTCAGCGACCAAGACGATACAGTCGAAATTCATGTCATCGCTACAGACCAGCAACGGCACGATTGTGGAGCTTCCATCCTCCGCCGGGATGATGCGACGGTTCGCAAGAGCGTCTTCGTCTTCGTCGATAAGCCAGATCAGAGAAAGACCAAGGCTTGCGACGTCTGACCATTCGAGATGAGTGGACAGCCATTGCTCAATGCCAATGCCGTCAATCATTAACCATGCGCAAGCGCTACTGGCGAATCTAGGTCGGTAGTAAGCTGCGCTGATAACTTGGTGCATGGCGAAGTCCTTTTGTGCGGTGCGGCTGGGTCATAGAGAATGATGATACTCCAGTGATATCACCCTGCGTTTCAGATCGCTCCTCTCGACGCTTGAGGGGCAGCCTAATGCACCGGGACGTATTGGCAGCTTTCAGCCTGGTCACAATGATGAGGTTGGATTGTGAGCATCTTTGCCCTTCGGGCTTCCCTGACAAGCTGCTCCTCCGATTTTAATCAGGTACGATTCTGACGACTCTTCAACAATCGAGATCGTGTCATGCAAGATGGCTGCTGGCCCTTCCATCTCTTCGGTGCCAATTTCGTCACTGAATCCGATGCGCAGAAATTTGTGTTTGAGCAGTGGGAGCCAGAGCCCCCTGAAAGCACAAGCGAAGCCGAGTACATTTCGTGGGAAGACCGCAATCCAATCTGGCGACTAGCGGAAGAACTTGGGTTCTATATGGATTCAGACTTCGTTGAGCTAATCGGCACCCCAGAAGACGTCATAGCGCAAATCCGCAGTCAGTCCGAGAGAGCGTTGGTCAGCTCTAGGGTAGGAGAGTTCACGCATTTTATAATGGTGGGTTCGAATGCCATCTGGGGTGACCGTCGTTCGACTTCTACCCAAGTAGAGCCGCTGGTGCGCTTGCCGGAGAGCACTGCAACCATCACATATCTCGGCCTGTTCAACTGAGCTGACGGCCTCCTAGGTTAGGCCCGTTTTTGACCAGGGGCGGGCACTGGATTAAGGCTAAAATTGTCCTCATTAGGGGCGGATGACGATTCAACCAGACGTGAAATTATGACCAGACAGCTTGTCTACCAACGAATACGAAAACGAATTGTCGAGCTACTTGAGTGGCTGATTGAGTGCGAGAATGAGCCACCTCGGTGTGGTATGAATGAGTTAATCAATTCATGGGAAGATTGGGTGCCAACTCCGTCGCCAAAAGGATACTTCGTCGATCAGGGGTTCACTCCAATGCAGAGCGTTTTTTTGGTAAATGTAAGCGCAGCCATCGAGGATTTTTGCGAAGCAACACCTGAACTCATAGAGAACGACGCTGCGGCAATTGCGCTCCCTCAATGGCGCCTTGTCATCGCTGCTGCCAAGCGGACGCTATCTGCGATGAAAGCGAGTACCAAAATGTCGGAGGAGAGTGACGACAGGCTCGAGCGTTGAGTTGCTGGCTCTTTAAGCAAGGTATTGCGTACGATTTTGCCAGGGTGCAGCAATCGGTCAGAAATAGGTAAGCGTCCAATCAAGTCATCTACCGATCCAGTTATCAGCACGAGGATGACTGCTTTTCGCCCATGCCGTAAGGTTCGCTACCAAAATCGCCACAGCCTTCCAGTGGTGGTAATACAGCAAGGAGAGCGAACAATGAACACCTTCAAATCATCAGTTCAAAACGTAGCTGCGGCCATAGGCCTCATCGCAGCAGTGACAGTCGGCGGATGCGTCATGATCCCTTACGACACGCCGGAATCAAAAGCCCAAATCCAGCGCGATCTGAAAATTGCACCATCGGATATTCAAGCCGTATCGGAAACTAACTGGTGCTTGTTCCCATATGGAAGCGAAGGCAGCTGCAGGGCCACTCAAGGCCTGGGAGTGTTGACCAGCAAAGGCCTGATCCTCAGCCTCTACAACAACCACACCTACACTGAAACCGCACGCATCCTCCCAGAACAAGTGCAGTGCGTGAAGACAGTTGGTGGTCGCACTGGAGTCGAACCGTTCGTTGTATTCACCAAAGACCGAGCGATCATGCTCGCCGTCATTACGCCGGGTGGGCAAATGAATGTGCCTGTGAAAGTCAGTTTCTTTGATTATCTGACGAAGCCAGGGCAGCACGTCTTCACTGGGACGGATGGCGGATATGTGCGCAAGTCGGGTCGAAAGCAAACCGTAGGCGGAATGGTGTCAGGCACTGCCATCCCGTGGCATACAACACTCGACGTAACCGAGGTTTTTAACCCTTGCCCGCAGGTTACAGATTAACGATGACTGGCGCGTTCCATCGCAAGCGGTGCGCGCATGCCGAAGCCCGTAGGTGTGAAGGATGAATGCCCGAAGGGCCGAGCCCCCCCGGCGGCTCGGCTCGCGAAAGCCGCCCTTGAAGAGGCTGGTTTCGAATGCCATCTGGGGCGACCGACGTTCGACCACTACCGATGTAGAGCCGCTGGTGCGCTTACCGGAGAGCACCGCAACCATTTCATATCTCGGTCTGTTCAACTCAATTTGACTGCTCGAAAGGGCATGTCTGCGTTTGCATACGACTGCGCGCTTTCGACCCGAAGCGGTCATCCGGCGAACCATAAGGCCTCCGGCTAAAGGATTTTGATGCCGTCACCCCCCTGTCGCAAAACTTGCATCAGTTGCCCAACAACGAGGGCTTCAACGGCACCTTCACTGGCATCCGCCTCAAAAGCAGCGCAGCAAGCCGATGCGTCGCCGTCGCAGATGCGGTAGACAGCAATGACGCTGCCTGGCCCGCAGCCTGTGTGCCCGGATAGAGAATACCCACCGTCAATCGAACCGTGCATCAAGCCGAGGCCGTAGCCCGGGGTGACCCATGGGCGCCCGGGAATCGGGCCGCCTAGTGTTCGTGCTGTCTGCATTTCCTTGAGCAAGCCCGCGCAGAGGAGATCTGCGCAGAGAAGTCGATCCAGAAAGAGCGCTGCTTGCGAAATCGGGCCGATCAACAAGCCATGGTAAACCCATGCGGGGTCATAATTTGAGGCGCGTCCAAGAGGGGACGTTTGTAAGTCGGCTCGTGTTTTAGCAAAGCGAACGTTCGAGATGCCCAGAGGGGAAAGAGCACGTTGAATCACCGCATCATCAAGCGCCAGATCAGTCAGCCGTTCAATTAGCCTGCCGATGAGTAAATAGCCGACATTCGAGTAACGCCAGCCGGTTCCGCAGGTGTATCGAAGTCGAGTACCGTCAAGGCGCCGCATCATTTCATCTGCCGTCCATGCTGGCTCACCGTTAGTAACGGCGGTGTGATACTCCGCAAGTTCTCCGTAATCAGCCAAGCCGGCCTCGTGCCGCAGTAGCTGGCGTAACGTGAAAGGGTGATCGGGAATGGGGTCGTCCAATCCGATCAGTCCGTCACGCACCAACGATAGGGCCGTCGCAGCCAAGACCGTTTTCGTGAAACTCCACCAGGGGGCGATCAGTTCCAATCGGTCTGGCGTTTGTGGCTGACCATTTGACAAGAGTGAAATGAGCATTGGCTTCCCTGGAATTTTGAGCGAATCGACAGCTCGACAAGATATCTCAATTACTCTTCTTCGCCGGGGTGACGTCAGCCGTTTGTGCTGTGCTGAACGACTGCTTCTGGCCGATTGCAGCCCTTCGCGACAGGCAGTTGTCGTTCCCAAAGGCACACCGGAGCAGGTTATCTACCAGCTGTGTGTTTGGAGGTGTGTATTGTTGAATTTGCCGTTACCCTTCTGGGACATCACGCAATAAGGGCTATGCACATGAATGTCGGAATGGCTAATGCGATTGAGGCCGCAGAAAGCGAGTATTTGTGTGCCCGCGTCGAGAGTTTGTCTCGGATAAGTGGAAACCCTTTTGGTGCTCGTGTGTTTTTCAACGAAGCTTTTCCATGCTTTCAGGTGAAGGCATCACCTAGCCCGATGCTCAATCGCATCTACGGCGATAGTACCGACAGACCCAAGTCACTATTGAGCTTGCTCAAGGAATCAGCAGAGTATTCGACAGTAACGCCTCTTATCGGAAAGGCCTCGACTTTGGAACAGTACACTTTGGTGGGTGAGAAGCGGCTGGAGCGTCTGAGGGGGTGGACGCATCTGCAACTCGCGTGCACCATCGAAAATGTGGTCTTGAATCACCACTCATTCGAAATCGAAGAAGCCACCTCACAAACGCTTCTTGAGTTCGCAGCCGTGCATGCGAGTGGATTTCATACCAAGCCAGAGTATCTTCAGTTGAGCCAGGCTTCGTTCGCAGGACTGATGTCAAATGAACGTCTGAAAATGTACGTCCTTAAAGCTGATGGAAAGGTCGTGGCAGGAGCGTTGATGTACCTGGCCTGCAATGGAGTTGCCTACCTTGGGACGGCTGCCACCCGAAAAAATGCACGAGGCCAGGGCTACCATGGAGCCCTGATATCTCATCGGATAGAGCAAGCAAAAAAACACGGCAGTCTTGTGATCGCCGCAACCGCGCTTCCCAGCTCGCAAAGTCGCCGAAATTTGCAGCGTACAGGGCTAGCGACATCCCACGCTCAAGCGCTATATCGCCTGGTAGATAGCTGAAGTCTGCTCTTGGCCGATTGCAGGCTGTCATGAAGAGCTACTGCTGGCCGATTGCTGCCTGTCGTGAGGAGCAGCAAGCGACCCAAAGCGGACATTTGACAGAAATGTAAGCGGTAACGAATTTTTCACTGTGGCTCCAATTCTGACCATAAACAACTGCGCCCAATGCCGGCCATTAACGTACCGTAGTCTTCAAAATTACTGGCACTCACCTCATCCTGGCTCGTCCACGTTGCTTCACACTCTTCGCACACCCACAGCAAAATATTTGTGGAGCGCACCCGCATTGCTCGAACGTAACCTTGGCTGCACCTTTGGCACTCAATCAGCATACAAATAATCTCTGACAGGACTTAGATGTAGTCTAATCCTATCGGCTGCTTTTGGCCGATTTCTGCCTGTCGTAGCGGGCAGTAATCGGCCAGAACCGGATGTTTAAAGCTGGGGCAATGAACTCGTCGAATTTCTTCCCGCTTTAAGAGTTTGCCGGCGCGCTCTTACACACTCTGGGCTGGCAAGTAGAGTTAGGAAATCAACTCGTCCCTTTTTATAAAGTAGGTGCAAATGGTGGCTCCCTTCGTTCTCCAGGACTTTGATGTTGGATGGGTCTGTCTCGGATTTCACACACCTCAATCTCGGTAAGCGGCTGGCCCTTTTTATCCTCGGCGGCTTGCAGCACTGCCGCCAGAGCCGGCACAAAGACTAGACATAACGGATCTGTAGTCATCAGTTCTTCCCTGAGTCGATTAGAAATTGCATGGTAGGCCAGTTTCGGACATCAACATTACCTCGAAGTGCGAACGTCAAAGTTAGCGTAGCGTGCTGCTATGTGATGGCAGGAAAACCTATTTCGCTCGGCGGCAGACCTTCAACGATGATCCTGGAACGCTTAGGATTACTCACTCAGTTCAGTTCCATCATGGAGAGGGCCACGGTTTATGGATATCGAATTTCGCGGTAATGGCATGCGTGAAAATCCGTCTGTAGGTACATGCGACGAGTACGGCGTGAGCGGGATTACCAGCTTTGACGATTTGACCGAAGCTCGTCGTAAGATTGTTGAGGCGCACCCAGGCTTTAAACCTCTGTTCTCGCTCGATGACCTGCACCAGGCCCGCTACACCTCGGGACATGTGCGCAATAACTTAGGGATGGACGATGCATCGGAGCAGGACATAGCGGGGTTACCTCCAGAGTGCTTTGAGAATGGTGAATACATTGGCTATCCGACTACGAAAGCGGAGTTCGCAATCTGTCTTCGCAATTTCATGAGCCTGGTTGCAGCCACGTCTTTCGAGGATGCTTGCGCTCATGGTTTGACGCTAGATCAGCAGGCCCTCCAGGAGTGGATCGGTTACCAGAACAACCCTATCTCTCTTCTAGAGCAGCCTCTTTCAGTGCTCTTGGTACCCGTTCAGCAGTCTTGCCAGGCACTCTCGGCTTTTCCGAATGGCTATTTCACTTCCGACCTGGATCCTGCAAAAAACTTTGCGGTTGCGCGTCACTTTTCAGAAGCGCATGGCTATGAGTTGATGGGCGTAGGTGCTTCTTACATCGGCTTCGTTCGTGCTGAACCGCCTGATACGTCCCTTGCTAACGTCGTAGCCCAAGACTTCTGTGCGCTCTACAACACTAACGATGAAGACCTACAAGCACGCATTTCCGCAGTCGCACAGGCGATCTCTGGTCGGACATATTTGTGGCTCCGTTACGTGGAGTGAGCTTCGTGCGCAGCAAAAGCCCGGCTGAATAGATACCTGAGCTTGTGAGAGGTCTGGGGTTTTTGGCAGCCATGTAGGAGGGCATTTGCTTTGCGCTTTTTGTTCAGCCACGGCGGTGGTGCTACTGAGTCAAGCAAGATCTGACTGACTTACGTCTGTTGGCGAGCCGCTGTGCGCGGGCGGGCTGTCGTAAACCGAGCTCCCGCGTCCCGCCGTATCTCGGCCCTGCGGGCGTCCATCCTTCACGCCTTCGGCTGTGCCAGCCTGCGCGCTCCGCTTGCTCCGATTACTCAGCGTTTTCCGACGTACTGTGGTTAAGCAGGATTGGCGATCTCAGATTCCCAGCTGACTCGGTCTAGTGGAAGGATCAGAGAAGCATCAGCTATTCAGATTGCTTCCCACCCAACTGGGAAAGGCGGCCTTCAATGGACGAGAAGCTAAATCAGCCAAGTTGGTCTCAGTAAAAATTCAACAACCCTAACAATTGAAGTGCGAATTGTTATTAAAATCAATATTACTTGGACTTAGGGTGGTAAACATAAGAAACAATCTATTTAAGCTGCGCGTGAGAAAAAAATCTCAATAATCGGACTTGCTTGCCGATACATCTCCAGATCAATGGCACGCCTCAAGGTTAACCAGATCTCCCCTATCGAAGAGAAAGCTCTATGACTTGGTTTCTGAATTTACGCCTTGCGGCAAAACTGTCCATATCATTCTTGATATGCGCATTGATAACTATTGCGATTGGGCTCGTCGGGATGAACGGCAACTCGCGGCTGGGCGACGCGATCTCATCGGTATTTAGCAATAATATAACTTCAATTAACAAGGTGAATGAAGCTCTTCAGCAAGTAATTTATCACAATAGAGACCTATACTTGTTGCTGGCACAAAAAGCTGGTGGTGCAGCTGAGGGGGAACTCGCAACCACTCTAAAATCATTATCTGACCGCCAGCGTGCTGTAGAGAAAGCATTTGCTATTTATCGTAGCACCCCGCTGCGCGATGACGAAAAGGCATTAGGTGATAATTTTGAACGGGATTGGCCTGCTTATATAAAAGCGGGAGATAAGTTCGCCAATACTTTGATGTCGGGGGATTTGCCAGGGGCGAGATTGCAACTGATAGGAGACGTCAGCGATAAGTACGGTTTCGCTGAGAAAGAGATGCTAGGGATAATTGCATCTAACAATGATCAGGCAGACGATCTCCGAAGTGAAAGCGATGCTCTCATTCAAAGTTCTAAGCTAACGATGATTGCAGGTATGGTAATCGCGTTCGTCCTGGCAATGGGCCTGGGTCTTCTTATTACGCGACTCATTACACGGCCACTCTCCTATGCAGTATCGGCTGCGGAGCGTATTGCGGGTGGAGATCTTACGCAACGTATTGACGCAGGTAGCCAGGACGAAACCGGGAAATTACTGTCCTCCCTAGATGGGATGCAGGCGAGCCTTCGAAGCACAATTCAAAATATATCCAGTGCATCAGATCAGCTAGCCTCGGCAGCAGAAGAGCTGAGCGTCGTAACGGACGAGAGCACACGGGGTCTTACTCAGCAGAACAGCGAAATCGAACAGGCTGCTACCGCTGTGAATGAAATGACAGCTGCGGTCGATGAAGTCGCTCGAAATGCCGTTTCTACAGCAGAAATATCGCAAAGAACCAATCAAGACGCCATGGCAGGCAAAAGTAAGGTTGGAGAAGCTGTTGTAGCGATTGAAGGAATGGTTGGGGAAATCAACTCATCGAGCTCGCAGGTTCAAGAGCTTGCTCATCAGACTAAAGAAATCAGCAAGGTGCTTGAAGTCATCAGGTCGATTGCTGACCAAACCAATCTCCTAGCTCTGAATGCGGCCATTGAAGCTGCTCGAGCGGGCGAGCAAGGTCGCGGATTTGCAGTAGTAGCTGACGAGGTAAGAGCTCTAGCTCATCGTACCCAATCATCGACTATTGAAATCGAGGGGATGATTAACGCTGCTCAGACAAGCGCTACCTCTGTAGTAGAAACCATGACTAAGAGTCAGAGCCAGGCAACTAACACACGTCAGCTTGCGCAGGCTGCAGGCATTGCTCTGGAGTCAATCACTGAGGGTGTAGCTGCAATCACAGAACGCAATCTGGTTATCGCAAGCGCGTCAGAAGAACAGGCACAGGTTGCTCGTGAGGTAGATCGTAACCTCGTCAACATTCAAAGCTTGTCAGCTCAAACTGCTACAGGAGCACATCAGACAAATGCCTCGAGCCACGAGCTCTCAAGGCTTGCAGTATCCTTCAACCAGTTGGTAGCCAAATTTAAGCTTTAGATCCTGCAAAAAAGTGCGCTTTTGCTGGCGCACTTTTCAACCTACGTTACACGAGCGCGAAATAACCTGACGTTCTGATACGGCCATTATCTGAACAGACAACATCAACGTTTTAACAACTTCTCTTCATCAAGTTGCAAGGGGTCGTGAACGTTACGCGCGCAATCGCGGCAACACTCATACCTGTGAGATGCTTCATCTCTAGCCAGGATGTAAACCCGTTTCAAATTTCCGATAAAACTTCTGCGCCGCCCGGTACTCAATTGACGTAGTCACTGAAGGATTGCACATGATTGCTCGTTGGCGTTGGGTAACGAATCAACTCACCAAACGGCTGTGGTTCAGAGCCTCCCTATTCTCCCTTCTAGGGGTGGCTACGGCACTGCTCGCTGTTGTATTCAAAGACTTCATTCCGGAGTCATTGCCAGCGCGCATCGGCGCAGATGCCGTAGACAAAATTCTGGGGATCATTGCCTCCAGCATGCTGGCCGTCACAACCTTCTCGTTGAGCACAATGGTCACCGCTTATGGGGCCGCGAGCAGCGGAGTGACACCGCGCGCCACCACCTTGGTAATGGAAGACACGGCGACCCAAAATGCCCTTGCCACGTTTATAGGCTCATTCCTGTTTAGCCTGGTGGGGATCATCGCGTTGAGCACGGGTGCATATGGCACGCAAGGTCGGGTGTTGCTGTTCGCAGTGACTATAATTGTGGTGATCTTGATCGTTTACACCCTCTTGCGCTGGATCGACCACCTGTCAAAACTTGGACGGGTGGGAGAAACCATCGACCGCGTCGAGAAGGCTGCGATAACGGCAATCACTCAACGAGTTCAGTGGCCTTACTTGGGCGGTTCTGCTTACCCGAGAGATCTCTCGCTACCTCTCGGCGCAATAACGGTCAAAAGTGAGCTGACAGGTTACGTGCAACATATTGATGTAAGCGCACTCGGAGCTTTCGCGCAGGACGATCAAGTACAGATTTATCTGGAGGTGCTTCCGGGGACATTTGTGCACGAAGGAATGCCACTGCTCCACATTGTGAGCTTGGGCAACACGATGGGCGGTGATACCGATACTACAAGAGAGAAGATTCTAGCGACCCTGACCTTCGGCGTCCGTCGAACCTTTGAAAATGATCCACGCTTCGGACTTTGTGTGCTCTCGGAAATCGCTTCTCGCGCCTTATCGCCTGCGGTGAACGACCCAGGGACAGCCATCGATGTCATTGGCCGGGGAGTGAGGACTTTAACTTGCTGGAGCAAGCCTCACGTCCCTAGCTCGCAACCGGATCAAGGCTGTAAACAGGTATTTCTCCGAGGATTGACGGTTGATGATCTGTTCGATGATTTTTTTGCCCCGATCAGCAGGGACGGTGCAGCTTTGCTGGAAGTTAACTTGCGCCTGTTGAAAGCTCTCATCAGTCTCGCTGAAATAAACCCAGCGATCTTTAAAGATGCATGCGACAGGCACGTGGATCTTCTGATGACTCGTGTAGAGACCACGTTAGCGCTGCAGCATGAAAAGGATCAACTGAACTCTCTGGCTAGAACGATGACACGATAAGGTCTATCGAGCTTGATTCTTTGGTGCAGCAGCAGGTTCTGCACTCTCGAGAAAGCCTCGCGCCAATTGCTGATACAACTCAGGGCCCATTCTTGAGCTGACAGCCTTGGCGATCAGGGCTACCGCCATGAGACTGATCACCATGCTGTGGCTATCAATCATCTCCATCACAATGATTGCGGAGGTGATTGGCGACTGAGTAACGGCAGCCAGAAATCCGACCATGCAGAGTGCAATAGTGGGCTGCGCGGCCAGATGGAATAGCTCTGCGGTGTTGGCGCCGACTGCGGCCCCTACAGCGAGCGAGGGGGCGAAAATACCTCCTGGAATACCGGAAAAATACGTCACTACGGTCGCCAAGAAGCGAGTAATGGGGGCGTGCCATGGCAGGGCTACATCAGATGCGATGACCTGAGAGGTAATGCCGTACCCACTACCGAACGACATTCCGCCACTCAGCCAGCCCAATATAGCGACGACCAATCCGCAGATGCCGGCAAACCACACTGGGTGCAGGCGCCACCATTGCCAGATGATGAAATGTGGATGCCGTTGTGGCCATAACAACATTCGGCTAAACAAACCACCCAACAGGCCACATCCAATGGCTATCACTAATGCCGGGATGACTATGTCCAGGTTGATGTCCTGAATGCCGAAATGACCGAAGTAGTTGTAGTTTCCCTGCAGCGCAATCGCGACCATCCCAGAAAGGATGATGGTACTGAGAAGAACGCCACTGGTACGGGTTTCCAGCTTGCGTCCCAGTTCTTCTACCGCGAATGCAATCCCTGCTAGGGGCGTATTGAATGCAGCTGCAATACCCGCCGCACCTCCCGCCAGGATGAGATCCTTCGCTGCGTACGATTCTTGCGTTGGGGAGGAATCGGTGAAAGAAGTGCATGATGGACGCGGCAACCTGAACTGAGGGGCCTTCACGCCCCGCCGAAAAGCCACCCGTCAACGCCAGAGTTCCAAGGCCTATCTTGGCGAAAGCAATTCGCAGTGAAACCAGTCTTTCAATGGGCTTACCTTGACGCGCGAGTCGTGTTGCTGCGATTACCTGAGGAATTCCGCTGCCTTGGGCCCCCATAAAAAAGCGCGTTGTCAGCCAAACTACGAGCATGCCGATCAGTGGAGTATAAATAAGAGGAAGCCACGCTCGCTCTGCGGTCAGGTGGGAAAACTGAGCCAGGGCTATGTCCGCGAGCCTTGCAAAAGCCACCACCAGCAAGCCGGCAATGGTTGCTGCGATCCATAACGTGACCCTGGTGCGCCAACGCATGGAGGCGAAGCCTCGCCGTAACAGCATTATCGGTTTGATCAATCCGGAACTCCCGTTCAAGTAGCCGTATTCAGGGCAAGACTATACAAATAAAACGTTGGCTCCAAACGGCCTTGGAGCGCAGCGAGTGAGATAAGGAGGGGGAGGGCCGGCAGGTAGAGCGTAGTAGAGGAAGCGCCGTGGAAGGGCATGACTTAATGCAAAGCGCCGTCGGTCAGGTAACGGGTCGCAATCAAAATTAGCTTTAAGGTATTATTGGTGCCGCCTCCGCCTTGAGCTACAGGAACATCAGCATGACTGTACTCCAAACGATCTACTGGCAGCCTACGCCGCCTTAGCGCTACGCCCCCTCGCAACACCTCGCACCCGCCTGTTTCGCTCGCGTTGCGTGCTGCTGTATGCCCGGTTCTTACACCCAAAGCACACAGTCAAATAATCCTCACAATTTGAATTCGTATCGATGCGCTCGCCATTTTTTTGGTGTGCGTGCGGTGCATTGCCTTGGATATTTCTATGCTGCAAAAAATTAATCAAACGTGGTTTTCCAACGTTCGCGGAGACGTGCTCGCAGGAGTCGTCGTCGCACTCGCGCTGATCCCGGAAGCCATCGCCTTTTCCATCATCGCCGGGGTAGACCCCAAAGTCGGTCTCTACGCCTCCTTCTGTATATGTGCCGTCATCGCCTTTATCGGCGGGCGTCCCGGAATGATCTCGGCGGCGACAGGCGCCATGGCACTGCTGATGGTTACGCTGGTAAAAGAGCATGGACTTCAGTACCTGTTGGCCGCGACCCTACTATGTGGCGTACTTCAAATCCTTGCCGGCTACCTGAAGCTTGGCTCGTTGATGCGGTTTGTTTCACGGTCGGTAATTACCGGTTTCGTAAACGCATTGGCGATCCTGATTTTCATGGCGCAGTTGCCGGAACTTACGAATGTCACCTGGCACGTCTATGCCATGACCGCAGCGGGTCTCGGGATCATCTACCTGTTCCCATACGTACCGAAGATCGGCAAGCTGATTCCGTCACCGTTGGTGTGCATCCTGACCCTGACTGCCATCGCCATTTATCTTGGCTTGGATATCCGTACTGTAGGCGACATGGGCCAACTGCCGGATACGTTGCCGATTTTTCTTTGGCCCGAAGTGCCGCTGAACTTTGAAACCCTGCGCATCATTTTCCCGTACTCGGCTGCGTTGGCCGTAGTAGGTCTACTCGAGTCAATGATGACCGCGACTATCGTCGACGATCTCACCGATACCACCAGCAACAAAAACCGCGAGTGCAAAGGTCAGGGTGTGGCCAACATCGCCGCAGGAATGCTCGGCGGAATGGCGGGTTGCGCGATGATCGGCCAGTCGATCATCAACGTGAAATCGGGAGGCCGCACCCGTCTCTCGACATTGTGTGCAGGCGTTTCCCTGCTGCTGATGGTGGTATTTCTTGGCGAATGGCTCTACAAAATCCCTATGGCAGCACTCGTGGCTGTGATGATCATGGTGTCCATCGGCACCTTCAGCTGGGATTCTTTGCGCAATCTGAAAGAGCATCCGCTGTCGACCAACCTCGTGATGGTGGCGACCGTCGTGGTCGTCGTGGCCACTCACAATCTAGCCTATGGCGTACTGGTAGGTGTGTTGCTGGCTTCTCTGTTCTTTGCCAATAAGGTCGGGCACTACCTAGATATCAACAGCACTCTGGATGAAACGAAATCGCATCGGACTTACCACGTTGTGGGCCAGGTGTTCTTTAGCTCTGCAGACAAGTTCACTGAGGTTTTTGACTTCAAGGACGTGCTCAACCAGGTCACCATCGATCTCACACAGGCTCATTTTTGGGATATCACCGCCGTCGCAGCGCTAGATAAGGTCGTGATAAAGTTCCGACGCGAAGGTGCTGAGGTTGAGGTGCTCGGTCTCAATGAAGCCAGCGCAACAATCGTTGACCGCTTCGGCGTGCATGACAAGCCCGGTGCCATCGATAAGCTCATGAGCCACTAAGGAGAACGACAATGACCCACGTAACGGCATGCATTGATAACTCATAATCCTCATTGGCGGTCTGCGATTACGCAGCATGGGCCTTGCTACGACTCAGCGCTCCCCTGCATCTGCAGACCTGATCGGCAATATTGGCCTTTGCAGTCAAGAGCATCTGCTGGAGGAGCTGGCTACATTATCTCAAAGATGTGCTGACACGTTGCCGACACAGAGAGCCAGTAGGATCGGCCAATTGAACCCAATCAAAGGATGCCGGCTTGCTGAATAATGAATCGCCCCGAAGCAGAAGCTAGGAGCGATTCACTACTATAGCTCTAGCCGGGCAGGCTCAGGTACAGCAAGGGGGAGGGGCGGCCCTCGTCATCTAGCTGAGAAAGACGTGCTTGAAGACACCCGCAATGTAAATAAACCCTACCGCTTCGGGATTCTGTTCTCACATCAACACTCAGGGGGATCTAGCATTACGGACAGTTGGCTTTTCCATGGCTACCTCATGGTGCCTAGGTCACAAAATAGAGCTGAGCGGACAGCTTTTACCTTATATCTAAACTAGGTCGATGTGATTGGGCGGCATCTGAACCCGATTACGCCAGCTCGAACAAAAATCGACTCTCGACGGTAATAGATAGATGGTCGGCGAAGTTGCCAATGTCAGTGTGGATAAGAGGTACACTACTGATTGCTAATTGCCACTACAGTTTGCCTGATCGAAGGAAATACCATGCACGCCCGTATTGACCATAGCGAGAAACACAGACGCATGATGCTCAAGTCGCTGCTTTGGACAACTCTGTGCTTTGGTATCTTCTTCTCACTGTTCAACGCCAAGCGTGGTTACTGGCTGCTGGCTGGGCTGGAACTAGCTTACGCGTTCATCTCTCTGTACATGCTGATGATCATTGACCGCACCAAAAAACTACGAGCCTTGACCATCATTTATCTGCTGCCGTTCTTCACTGTTATGATGTTCACGCTCGTCTCGCCAGAGACATCAGTAGGAATATTTGCCTGGATCCAGACCATACCGATAATTCTCTACCTGCTGCTTGGCTTACGTCTGGGGCTGATTGGTTCTCTGCTGTTCGTTAGTCTTGGCCTGTACATGATCACCATGCACCATGCAGAAAAGAGTCCAGTGGACGATATTGGCTTCGTTCTCGACATTGGTCTAGCGACATTGGCAATCACCATTTTCTCGCACACTTATGAGCGTACCCGAGTTCTTACCGAGCAGCGTCTGATAGAGCTAGTGACTACCGACCACTTAACCGGATTGGCCAATCGCGCAAAGCTGGCCGAGGTATTTCAGCGTGAGTCAGAGTGGGCCCTACGCAATGGTTCGCCCCTAGCGCTGGTGTACCTGGATATAGATCACTTCAAGCAAATTAACGACCGTTTTGGCCATGACGCAGGTGACCAAGCGCTCTGCCATTTTGCCAGCATACTAACGAAACGTCTGCGTGCCACCGATCTACTTTGTCGTCTGGGCGGAGAGGAGTTCGCCGCTCTGTTGCCGGGGGCCAGGGCGGAACAGGCCATGCTAATCGCAGAAACCTTGCGCGAGCACCTTGCCGCGACGCCCTTAGAGCTCAGTGGACAGCAACTGAACATGACCCTAAGTGCGGGTGTCGCAGTTTTCGGTAGTAATTGCGAGCACCTTGACGATCTGTTAAAGGTGGCAGATGGTCGTGCCTATGCAGCCAAGCGTGCGGGACGCAACCGAGTGGTCGGTATCGAGCCCCCGTCACAGACAGAATTACGCGCTAACGACAGTGCTTATTAGGGGTGTTCATGTTTCGCATGGGCAGTCGTAGAATTGAACAAGCAGGTTGCGAGGGTACTTTCGCAATTTCTGTTCAACGTGTCGAATCGCTACGTCACTGATAGTCACTGCTTGAGTCGCGCGAATGAGTGGTGTAAATGTTACCGTTCATCCTGTAACCGCCACACCACAAATGACAGGCGGGCGCTCACACGTCCCAGGCAAAGAGCGCTATCCTCGACTACATCACGCCAATTTTCTTGCTATATAGACCAGAGTTGGTGGTATCCCTACACAAAATCTCCATTCGTCGTATCAGTACGATTAAGTCATTTTCAAGACCCTGCGTATGCGTCCGTCCATCACGCCTAGCGTGATTAAACCGGTTGTCACTTATGCGGCAGCAACTGATCGATCAAACTCGCCCGCTACGTCGGCAGACGCGTGAGCACGTCCTTCAAATAAGCATATACATCATGTCCATTCAGTCGCGCAGACTGGATCACAATCATGATCGCCGCCGCCGGTTTTCCGCTGCGCAGCGATCCGGCGAAGAGTCAGTTCTTGCGTCCAAGAGCCCATGGCCTGATTTGATTCTCACACCAATTGTTTTCTATGGGGACGACCCAATCATCCAGGTAGCGCGACAGCGCTGCCCAGCGTTGCAGGCTGTAATCCAGCACTCAAATGATGGCCGAACCTTAGGGCACCAGATCGCGCTGGGCGATCATGCAGGCATGCAGCCTACCCATCACCTGTACAGGTTTTCCTACCGTATTTGGCGCCGTAAATCCGGTTCCAGGTCGCGGACTTCGCTCTCGATTTCGTACAGCGACTGGATGTACCGCAAGGACTGCTCGGAAATCCACTCGCCTAACTGAGTTAACGACCGCAGCAATTCCCCCTGAAGAGCTCCATTGAAATGGTGATGGCTCAGCGACATCACTACTCTCAAGGCGTTCCAAAGCTGTACAAAAATAAATGGCTGTACAACTTTTGATAAAGTTATCAATCTCAGTGCCGACAGGATGACTGAAACGTTTAATTAGATAAAACGTGATTAGCCGAATGAGCCAGACAGAGCCAGGCATTCGAGAAAATGGAGCGTTCTCAGCAAAAAACTAACTACAAACTGTCCCATTCCGGGCTGTGAGAACTCTATGAATATCCTTGCTCCTGCCATAAACCTAGCTAACCGTTTACGCTTCCCCGCGAAATTTGGTGTGCTTGCAATCATCGTCCTAATCCCCTTGGTTCTGCTCGGCACGCGCGTGATCCATCAGATCAACGGAAGCCTTGAGGTCATTCGCTCGGAACAAGTAGGCCAGCGCTATCTATTGGACGTAACGCCTGTACTGCGCCTATCGATGTTGCAACGCGCACTCACTAACCGCTTGCTCAGCGGGGATAGAAACGCTCAAGCCGATCTGTCGGCCAACCAGTTGAAGTTGGAGGATGCGTTTTCGAAACTGGCTGCAACCGACCGACAACTCAACACGCAGCTGGAAACCGGTGATCGAGTGCAGCGTCTGCACTCTGGGGCGCAGCGTTTGATTGAGCTGGCGAAAGCAGATGCCAACCAGAGTGCCATCTTCGACGACTGGAACGATCAGCTCACCGAGACGTTGAACTTCGTGTACTACGTATCGGCCACGTCGGGCATGGTGTTGGATGAAGATTACGCATCGCTTTTCATGATCGACCAGAGCACCTTGAGGCTGCCACGGCAAATCAACATCGTCGGGCAATTGCGCGGCCTTGCCAGCGGACTGCATGACGGACAAACGTTGAGTTCGGGGGCGCGCAGCGTTATCAAGTCGATGCTAAAAAATGAGTTACTCGTCCACAAAGAACTTCAACAAAGCCTGGCCCTGTTGCGTCGCAGAGAACCTGCCCTCGCCGATAGTATTCAGGCACCGATCACCAGTGCTTTTGTGAGCCTGGACAGTTTCCGTGCCGACCTTGAAGTATTAATTGACGCACCAAGCGACACCATCACCGGCGTTCAGAATCTTCCAGGCAAAGGCAATGCGGTGGTCGCTGAGTTGTACAAGGCGCAAGACACACTGCAAGACGCACTGCTGAATGCGCTTGAACGACGAGTTCAGGAAAAAACCTCGGAACGGCTATTCATCCTGGGCATGTTTGCCGTTCTTGGCCTGTTGCTGGTGTATGTGTTCAGCGGTATCTATAGCGCCATGCGCCGCACCATCAACGACGTTTTGGTAGCTACCCAACTCATTGCACAGGGTGACCTGAGCGTGCGCATTCAAGTACGGGGCAAAGATGAAATGGCCGACGTTGGTAATGGCCTTAACCATATGGTGCAAGCCTTTAGCTCCTCGCTTGCTCAGGTAGAGCGCAGTTCACAATCGGTCTCCGATGCGGCGGAGCGTATAGGTGTGTCGATTGACCGGGCTAAGCGCGCGATGAGCGCACAGCAAAGCGAAACCGAACAAGTCGCAACGGCTATCAACGAGATGACCACCAGCGTTGCGGACGTGGCGCAAAACACCGAGGGTGCCGCACACGCCGCTGAGCACGCCAGCCAGTCCTCCAACACCGGCCTGGCGAAGATGCAGGAAACCCGCGTGACTATTGAAGCCTTGGCCGATGAGGTGGAGCGCAGTGCGCAAAAGGTTTCGGCGCTTGCGCAACACAGCCAGCAGATCGGTGGCGTTATCGAGGTGATCCGTAACATTGCTGATCAAACAAACCTGCTGGCGTTGAACGCGGCCATTGAGGCGGCCCGCGCCGGTGAGCAGGGTCGAGGATTCGCGGTGGTCGCCGACGAGGTCAGAACTCTGGCCTCGCGCACACAAAACTCCACCGAAGAGATCCGCCGGATTATTCAAGAGCTTCAACTGGCGACAGGTGACGCCGTCGAACAAATGAAAGCGGGCAAGCTGCGCGCGCAGGAGTGCATCGAGTCCGCTGATCAGGCCTCGACCAGCCTGGATGCAATCAATGACGGCGTTGAGCAAATCGTAGGGATGAACACCCAAATAGCCAGCGCGGCAGTTCAGCAGCACGCCGTCTCGGAGGATATCAATTGCAATGTGACTGAGATTCGTAACGGTAGCCTTGCATTGATGGAGGGCATAGAAGACAACGCTGTTACTGCGGAGGAACTGTCGCTGCTGGCAGGGGAACTGCGTACTGTCGTTTCGCGTTTCAAGCTGTAACGCGACAGTGGGGGAGCCCAATTTGTTGCCTCCCCCAGCCTTTGTTTGCGGGCTTATGCTGGTGCTTATCTGCTCATTCGCTGTTCCATTCGAGCGAGTACAATTAATTTTTAAACCTTCTCAGGTAAAGGCTAGTCGATGTAAATACAGTGACGCCATATTGATTACTGGTGGTACCTGAATAATGCTCCCACGCCTCTAAAAATAAACGTATTGCCAAGCTTCCAAGCGCTTGGTTGAGACAGGTTGAAAGCGATGAATCACGATGCTATTGATGGTATTCCCATCGACTATGCAGATCTCTACCAGCAGGCTCAGCAGGCATCTGAACGGCTTCAGCTGGCACTTGATGCAGGTGCCATCATTGGTACGTGGGTTTGGGATGTGCCAGCAGATCGCTTTACCGCAGATGAACGCTTCGCGCGTTCATTCGGTCTTTCGCCTGACCTGTGTTTAAAAGGGTTGCCACTGGAACTCGTCACGGCCTCTATTCATACGGATGACTTTGCGCACGTGCAGAGCAAAGTGACCGATGCGCTCGGAAGAGGTGGTGCCTACCGCTGCGAATATCGCGTTTTGCAAAGCGATGGTGTTTACAGATGGGTTGAAGCAAATGGGCGGGTGGAGCTCGATGAGGATCACAAACCGCTGCGTTTTCCTGGCGTCCTTATTGATATCGAAGCGCGGCGGGTAGCAGAGGCCGAACGAGACAGGCTCAACACGCTGCTGCGAACGTTCACTGCCGCAGTCCCAGGCGTAGTATTTGCGAAAGATCGGCAAGGCAGGATGCTTGTAGCTAACCAGGGTACGACAGAGCTAATCGGTAAAAGTCCTGAATTTTACATTGGCAAAACAGATGCCGAGTATCTGGATGACCCGGAACAGGGTCGCGTAATCATGGCGACAGATCGAAGAATTATGGAGAGTGGTCTATCAGAGCAAGTTGAGGAGGAGGTCAGGCTTGCTGATGGCTCTGCCGCTACATGGCTGTCGGCCAAGGCACCACTGTTTGATGAGAGCGGCGAGGTCATTGGACTGATCGGCTCGTCAATCGACGTGACAGATAGGAAGAAAGCTGAGGACGCACTCAAAGAACTTAACCAGACCCTTGAGCAGCGTATTCTTGTTGCCGTCAGTGAACGTGAGAACATCGAGAAAACCTTGCGTCACTCGCAAAAGATGGAAGTGGTGGGCCAGCTCACAGGGGGCATCGCACACGACTTCAATAACATTTTAGCTGGCATCTCGGGCAGTCTGGAATTGATGCAGACTCGACTCGCTCAAGGGCGCTCAGCAGATGTTGATAAGTACCTTGCTGTTGCCGAGAGTGCTGTCAAGAGGGCGAGTGCCCTCACTCATCGCCTTTTGGCGTTTTCTCGACGCCAAACACTGACACCTCAGCTAACTGATGTGAAGGCGCTTATCGAGGGAATGGTAGAACTGATTTCACGGGCTGTTGGGCCTTCGATTAGCATCGACGTCAAAGAGATGGAGGGATTGTGGCCTGCGTTGATTGACTCTGCCCAGTTGGAGAACTCGTTACTCAATCTCTGTCTGAATGCGCGTGACTCGATGCCTGACGGGGGGCGAATAGTCATATCGGCGTCCAATGAATGGCTTGAAAAAAACGACGAACTCGATCATGAAATCGTACCCGGTCGATACCTTCGTATATCTATTTCGGATAACGGCTCGGGTATGACTCCTGAGACGCTCTCCAAAGCGTTTGAGCCGTTCTTTACCACCAAGCCTTTCGGTACAGGTACAGGCCTAGGACTCTCAATGGTTTTCGGTTTTACACGTCAGTCCGGTGGCGATATCAAGGTTGAATCTTCGCCGGGTAGAGGAACGACCGTATCGATTTTTCTGCCACGCCACGATGGCCACGTTACGCCAAATCCTGACGAGACTGATATCAGTGATGACCATTCTGGACGAAAGCGGGAAACCATACTGATAGTCGATGACGAGCCTTCAATCCGGATGCTTGTGGCTGACGTACTGAGTAATCTTGGATACGCCACGCTTGAGGCTGCTGACGGTGTAGATGGCTTGAAAATTCTTCAGTCTGACGCGGTTGTAGACTTGCTCATTACTGACGTCGGATTGCCAGGTGGAATGAACGGTCGACAAATGGCAGGGGTTGGTCGCAAATCTCGCCCCAATCTCCCTGTCCTCTTCATCACAGGTTATGCCGAAAGCGCTGTATTAAAAGACGTCCATCTCGAACCCTGTACGCATGTTCTAACTAAGCCATTTGGGCTGGATGTTCTGACTTCTATGGTGGCGGATTTGGTCGAATAGTCCACGTTGTGAAGGCGCGGCCAGTTGCGAGTGACAGTGGATTTGGAATGCAAAATATCTTTCTGACGTTTGAATCGCTCAACTAAACTTGCGATCAGCCACTCCTGCCAGCACTCGGTGAGCCGCCATGATCGCCCATACGCCCACTCTCTTTGCCTGTGTCGCTTTAGTCGCAACCATCATGGCTTTTTGTTTAATCCTGGTCGGACAGTTCAACCAGCGTGACGGCCTTCTAACGATTGGCTTTGGTTTGTTAGCGCACGCCTTGGCCTATATTGGCTATACGTTCTATGGCCATGCACCGTTGTGGTTGACCTACGGCGCTGCCAATACCCTGCTGGCAGTAGCACTGGCTTTTTATGGGGCCAGTGTTTTTCGGATTGTCGAGCTTCCTGTCGCCTGGTGGCGAGTGTTTGCTCCAGCAGCATTGATGCTGGTGTTGATGGTCAGTTTGATCGATACGCTGGAACCGCGAATGCTCGCTGCTACGCTCGTGTTGATGGTGCAGTGTTCATTGATCATCTACTGGACGCGCCGGCACATTCCCGCCCAAGGTCGTGCACGCATGTTGTTGATCATCGGATCGAGTATCAGCCTGATCGGCTTGGGTATGCGGGTTGTCGCCGTGCTTGGCGGAGGTGCTGCGCAAATGCGTTACGACGTAAGCAACCTCAAGCAAACAATATCGGTAAGTATCGGTACGTTCACCGCGATGATGATCTCCCTCGGCTTGGTGCTCCTGGCTAAAGAGCGCAGCGAGGCTTTGCTTCAGCACATGGCGCTGCGAGATGTGCTGACCGGTATCCTAAATCGTCGAGCCATCCTTGATCAGTTTTCGAGGGAGTTGGAGCGTGCGCGCCGAGACGGTTCGAGCCTGGCAGTTGCTATGGTCGATATTGATCACTTCAAGCATATCAACGACAGGTATGGCCATCTGGCAGGAGACGAAGTTATTAGGCACTGTGCCAATCATCTAACCCAGCGTATTCGCCATTCCGACAGTATTGGTCGTTATGGAGGTGAGGAGTTTTTGATCTTGCTGCCGACCACTAATACTGACGGGGCCTTGGGTGTACTAGATGAGTTGCGCGCCTCTTTAGCTGAGTCGTCAGCTCAATATGGTGAGGCAAAAATTTCGGTGCGCATCAGTATTGGTGTTTGCTGCGTTGTACCCAATGAGGGCGACGCGATAGCCAATTTGCTTGCCAAGGCGGACGCGGCGCTTTATGAAGCAAAGGCGTCAGGGCGCAATACTTTGAAGCTCGTGCAGTCATACCCCCAACAGAATGAAGCGCCTTTAATACTGTAGCCGCAGCACTAAAGAACTTCCTCCCAGTAGCATGATCATTCTCCTACACGTCCTTATTGATCGTATGCGCCGGATGAGACTGCCCCGAAGCGAGCAGTAAGGTTATACGATTCAGGGGCGGAACTCTTGGCCGTCCCGGTAGCGAGCGAGGTTCTCTTGCGACATCAAGATTAGCCCGCTGAATTAGCATCATGACCTCACATAAAACGGAACAGCTTGTCTGCCGACGGCCTAGCTCCCAGGTGCAATCACCGGCACTGGGTAGATTCCTGTTAGGGCGCCGGCATTGACGCTCAGCGCGCTGCAATAAACCCCAAACAGCTGCGCCAGATTTGCCGGGGTCATGAGCTTGATCCAGTCGGCACGCATGAACGGGCACGATCCATATATCTATCTGAAGGACGTTTTGACTCGCCTGCCGACGCAGCGGGCGAGCGAAGTTACTGACCTGTTGCCGACTAATTGGGCAATCAAATCACAGGATTGAAGGAAATTAACGATGGAAATAGATCACATTTTTATTTGTGTAAATGATGACGGTCGAGGCGCTGACGCACTGAAAGCCCTAGGGCTCGTTGAAGGGACGCCAAATGTACATCCGGGCCAAGGCACTGCGAATAGAAGGTTCTTCTTCCGAAATTCTTTCATCGAGCTTTTACATCTCACCGATGAATCAGAAGCTCAAAGTCAGTTAACAGCGCCAACCCAACTCTTTGACCGCCTCAAGTGCGCAGATGGAATCGCCGCGCCCTTTGGAGTTTGCTTCAGACCGTCCACCGTAGGGGAGAAGCCAATATTTCCAGTTTGGGAGTATCGACCTGTCTACCTGCCAACTGCCCTGAAAGTCGAAGTGGGATATGCGCCTATATCCGAACCGATGTGGTTTTTTCTTTCGTTTGCCAAGAGACCAGATGAGGCTCCGGTTGAGCGAGCGCAGCCGTTTGAACATTCCAGCGGCTTTCGCGAAATTACATCTGTGCGAGTTACCACTCCCAACAGCCAAGCTTTTTCTACCCCTGCAAATTGCGCAAACCAGCTGAAAGGATTTGAAATTGTTCATGGTGATGAGCATCTGGTCGTATTGGAAATCGATCATGGCGCAAGTGGCCAGACACAAGATTTCCGTCCAGGATTGCCCATGGTTCTGAACTGGTGATGTATTGACCTAACCATTCAGCCAACATCTCGTTCTGATCCCAATGCGGGGGCTCTGGCGTGTGATTCGTCGAGGTTTGGATTCAGAAGAGGTGTTGGCCCGGCGCTTACTCATCGCAACGTGCCTTAACCGGACGCTTACACTTGGGCGACAAGGATGTCGCTTTCGCTTCGTTTTTTTGGGTTTTAGGTAAAGCTCCGCTCATGGCTAATCACTTGTGGTTAAACACATCATGATCTGCTGGACGGAGTTAGCCGATTCAAATCCGGTTGGCGAGCAGTAAAGTGAATAGAGAGGCGCTCCCAGGAGCGCCTCTTTTTTTGGCGCTACTGACGAGCGGTCGTCAATAGCCAGCCTCCAGGTTATTTGTCTTGTTTGAAGCTCTGGCAGATCACGTCTAGGTCATCCCACGGCGTGCAGTGCTGCCCAGCATAACCAGAACCCGGAAGGTGCTCAAAAGCGTTCCCTCGTTGAGTCTCAGGCTGCTGGGAATGGCATGTCTTGCAGGACACAATGCCGCCAGCAAGACGCCAGCGAGTGTTCCAAGTAATCAAATCTTCGTTTGCAGTCATGACGTTATCCGGTTGCCAGCCCTCAATCATAGAAGGTGTAGCAGAAAAGCTGGCCGGCAAGGCGCAGAGCGCGGTCGGGAAGCTGATTGGTGATTCGAAGATGGAAGCTGAAGGTGCTGGGCATCAAGCAGCTGGACAACTGACTAAAACCTACGGCGATACACTGGATAGCGTATTCACGTTCGTTAAAGAAAAACCAGTCACTGCACTCGCGATAGGTGCTGCAGCGCTGATCCTGATCAACCGCATTTTTCGTCGCTGAACGAGTTGGAGGTGTCTCCAACCTGGTGACACTTCCTGCTAAGTTGGGCTTACTGTGAGCTGATCCAACCTTCAAGTTTTTGCAGTCTGCCCATATCGAGAAGTTTCTGTTTTCCGGTTCCCAGAAGCGTGAAGAGCATTTGTCTGTCCTCTAGCGAGGGAAACCACTCAGCCATCTCGACATTGCTGTGCTTAGAATCGCTTAGAGTCCACTTAACGATCATGTCGGAAGCCGCTCGGTAATGATCGGCCATGAAGAAGCGTTTGCCTTCTGATGCCCAGCCTAGCTTCGCCAACTGGTCGGTAACGTCGCATATTCCAGCGTCACCAAAGAAGTCGGTGGTATCAGGATAATGAATACCTGCAAGCGACACTTTTGCCACGCTCGTATCTCTGTTGAAGTACGACAGAAAATGCCAACCGCCAGTTGTACTCCCAGCGTGCGGAAAGTTGATCGCCGCCTTGCCAGTGATGTAGTGCGTGCGGGAAACGCGTTTGAGATCAAAATCGAAAAGCGGCTGGGTCATGGGAGTTTTTTGAGCCGGGCCAGCCCCTGTTTGATATGACCAGCGTTCTCACCAATTGTGTAAAGCGCACCACGGACGTTGTCGCCCACTTTCGCATGTCCCTGGGCTTCCACTTGGAGGGTCAACTCCATGAGCGCAGCTTCGAGAGCGAGCTGATTTTGGTACATTCTTTCCAGCACATCCGACAACGAGTATTCCTTTGGCATTGATGTGGCCTCCTTCAGGGAAACTCAGCATAGCGCAGCACAAGAAATGAATACGTATCTAGACAAGGCGAGCTGTCAGACTACTAGCAGTGGATGGGCAAATGGCCTTAGAAAATATGGGTAGAGCCACGATAGCCTAGAAAGCTATCGCGGTTGTTCTGCGTTTTAGCGGTTAGCGTCGGCCAAGCCAGCCTCGATGAAGCGAACGGAGCTCTCCATAGCCTGCTGAGCTTCAGGCAGCATGGTGGCGTAGAAGTGCCAGGCGTGGAACATCGCTGGCCATACTTCCAGGTTCACGCGAACGCGGTTATCAGCCAGGTGATTTGCAAGGCGCATTGCATCACTCAACATCAACTCGTTCTCGCCGATCTGCACTAAGATTGGTGGAAGGCCGGTGACGTCCGCGAACACAGGTGAGGCCAGAGGATGATTGGCCAATGTGTCGCCTAGGAATGCTCTGGCGAGGATGTCCAGGACAGGCTTGGAGTTCAGAGGATCCAGACCTTCACGGTTGCTCATGGAAGCACCGGTGTGTTCAAGGTTCGCCCATGGTGAGATGGAGGAGCCAACCGCAGGCAATGGAAGCCCTTTCGATTTAGCCGCGACCATGACGCTGACAACCATTGCGCCGCCAGCCGACTCGCCAGAGAACGCAATTTTGTTAGCCGGGATTTTCTGCTCAAGCAACCATTCGTAAGAGCGCAATGTGTCGTCAATAGATGCTGGAAACTTGTGCTCAGGAGCGAGGCGGTAGTCCGGCATGTATACACGAGCACCGAGCATTTTCGCGTAGTTGCCGCCGATACCGTGGTAGCCGTCTGGACGTCCTACGATGTAGGCGCCGCCGTGGATGTACATCACGACCGCGTCGGTTTTGATCTCGTCCGGAGTAACCAGTGTGCCGGGTACGCCACCCATGTCGACTGCTTCGAATTTAACGCCAGCTGGCGCTGGATTTTGCGCGAGCATTTTTGCGTAAGAGTCGCGGATGTCGCTCATTTTTGTGGTGGTATCGATTCCCTTAAGAACGGGTACCAGATCGCTAAGGCTATTGGCCCAGGTTTGGACGGCTGCTTGGACTTTGGTGTTCATAATGACCTCAATTGATCGCTGGGAGTTGATTAGCTAATTGAGATACTATGCTTACTATTGGGGAATAGGGTTCCCCATAACAGGTGCTAAGCCGCCCGAGCGTTGAGACCACCGAGGCCGTATGGAACTCCATAATCTGAATGATATCGCCGCGTTTGTAAGCTCGGTAAACGCGGGAAGCTTCACTGCGGCGGCAAAGCAACTTGGCCTCACGCGCTCTGCGGTGGGGAAGTCGATAGTCAGGCTTGAGGCTCGTTTACAGGTACGTCTACTGAATCGCACTACGCGTAGCTTGAGCATGACCGATGACGGCCAGGTTCTTTATGAGCGCTGTGTGGGCGTTCTTCAGGATCTGGATGACGTGGAGGATGCTCTTGCGTTTCGTCGTTCGACACCCAGTGGGCGACTGCGGATGAGTTTGCCTGTTGCGTTGGGCAGACTTCATGTCCTTCAGCACATTGAGTGCTGTCTCAAGGATTGGCCCTCCCTGAGCGTTGATATCACCTTCTCTGACAGGCTGGTCGATCTGATCGATGAGGGATTTGATTTGGCCATGCGCATCGGGCCACCGAAGGAAGATTCTCGGTTGCTAACGCGCACTGTGGCCTACCAACAAATGATTACCTGCGTTTCACCCAAGTATTTGGCTGAACATGCTGAGCCTAGAACGCCTGAGGATTTATCCGAGCACCAGTGCCTGCATTTTGTGAGCGGCGGCAGACTGCTTCCTTGGAATTTCCGAGTAAACGGGCGATATGTGCCCGTTACTCATGGTGGAAGACTACAGATGGACAGTGCTGAGTCATTACACCAGTCAGCTGTAGCTGGCCTGGGCATCGCGACTCTTCCTTCCTACGTGGTGAACGACGATTTGAGGAGCGGCAAGCTTGTTCAATTGCTCGCTGGGTATGCAGAGGCCGCAGAGCCTATTCGGGTGATCTACCCTAGCAAGCGGCACCTCTCTCCAAAAATTCGACTCTTCATCGATAAGCTCGTGGAGGCTTGGTCACCATGCCCACCATGGGAGCAGCATTCTGCGGAAGGCATTCACTCTGCATGACCCGTGACCTGCTGATTAACGGCCAGTATGCTTTCGAATGCAGGGGGAACATTCCAGGGGCAACCTACGAGGGAGAGTTTGTGGACGCCAAGTGGGACGGTCACGCCTGGGTAATACTCGCGGGTGTGCTCTGCGACCTATCCATCTTCCGAGTAAGCCCTGCGTTATATCCAGTTTCTGTACGAAATCGAAGGCGAAGTCCGCGATCTGGAGCCGGATTTAAGGCGTCGAATACGACAAGAAAAAGCTGTACGGGTGATGAACATGCTCCATGCCTTGATGAGCGCCCAGCGCGATCTGGTGCCCGAAGGCTCAGCCATCAGCAGAGCACTCGATTACAGCCTGAAACGCTGGGCAGCGCTATCACGCTACATCGATGACGGGGCAGTACCCATTGACAACCATTGGGCCGAAAACCAAATCAGGCCATGGGCTCTTGGGCGCGAAAACTGGCTCTTCGCTGGATCACTGCGCAGCGGCAAACGGGCGGCGGCAATCATGACCTTGATCCCGTCTGCGCGGCTGAATGGTTATGATCCATATGCGTATCTGAAGGATGTTCTCACGCGCCTACCGACGCACCGGGCGAGTGAGATCGATCAGTTGCTACCGCATAGTGGGTGACCAATTAATCACAACTGGTAGGGGTAGTCAGTATTCCTGTCGCTATAGCATCTCTGTACGAGTTAAACAGCCGGAGAGTGACGGGGAGTACGATGACAATTCAGACACCACAAGACACCGGTGACCAGAAGTGCAATCGCCGCAATTTCATGTAAGTCGGGCAGCCGATGCTCCCATAGAAATCCAAAAACCAGCGCCGCTAACGTCTCAATCACGAGCACTTGTCCGCTTAGTGCCAGTGGTAGAAGTCGGCTCGCCTGATTCCAGCACGCATTACCCACAACCGAAGATAAAAACGCTACGCCACCGGCTACCATGACAAAGTGTAGCCATTCGGAGTTGTCATGCGTTCCGACCTGCCAGCCCAGGACAGGTACCGCCAAAAGCAGTGACTGAGCGCCAGTCATGACCCCTGTCAGCAGTGCCCAGTCATGGGCGGAAACGCTGGTTACCTGAGCCAGCCGCCGAGCGTTGCTCACTGCGAACCAACTCCATGTCACTAACGCGCCCGCTGCGCATAGAATTCCGGCCACGTTTGTCAGTATATCTGGCTTGTCGCCGTTGATCAGTGCGTGCCAGCTGATGAGTACGACCCCGCCCACAGCGCAGAACAGCGAGGGAGTTAGCTTGCGCAAAGAAATTGCGTTGACGTCATGACGACCTGCCAGCGTGACGAACACGGGAATGAGTCCGACGATCAGAGACGTTGTGGCAATGCCAACCAACTGCACACCGGTGCCCACTAGCGTGTAGTAAATGAGGTTCCCAATCAGGCTAAGCCAGAAGAGTGAATTCCAGTCGGCGATAGTGAGATTGGCGCAAACGCGCCTCCAGCGGGGCATAAGCAAGGCCACCGAAATCGCGCCGTAGCAGAGAAATCTCAGAACGGCGAATTGCAGGCCGCTCAGCCCCGGGGTGAGCTGGGGGCCGAGGAAGATCACTCCCCAACACAGGCCCGCGCAAACTCCGTAGACAATGCCCTTTAGCAGTAATCGATCAGCAAGCATTTCATCAGCGCTCCAAAGCGTTATGGGTAAAGTCTGGAGCAACTGATTCGGGGAGTATTGTCGGTAACTACGGGATTTTTTACCCAGACTGTTTTTGCGTTTTACGATAAACCGCCGGGGTCGTGGCCCTCACGCGCTGCATGGCACGGGTCAGCGATGCCTGGTCGCTAAAGCCGGCACGCAAGGCAATCTCGGATATGGTCAATGAGGTTCCACGCAACCATCGTTGAGCTTCTTGCAGGCGTAAATCAGTCAACCAAACTTGCGGACTCATCTCGAACATTAGCCGGAAACGTTGGTGCATCTGACTCATGCTCATTTTTGCTACTTGAGCCATGCGTTCATTGCTCCAGTTCGCTCCAGGATCCGCCTGAATACGAGCGATCAACTGCTTCATGGGGTCTGGAAAGCGGGAGATATCCGGATTTAGAGACGATAAAAGCAGAGGCCCCAATTGGGAGGCCGCGATGGACAATTGTGCATTGCCGATTAGCTCAGCGAACTCTATAAGCCGACGAGTAGCGGGGGAAATGGGCACATATATTTTCTGAGCAAGACGCTCGATCTGGAGCGTTTCCATAATCGTCGGCGCACAGTCCAAAACTAAAAAACGGCTATCGAGGTTAGTCTGCTGCGAATGGATCGAGCCAGGTGTCACAAGCGCTGCCAATGACTGATCAATGCAGCCGCCGCGACCGTTTACGTCAATTTCCATTTCGCCACGAATCGGCAGTACCAATTGAGCATGCTCGTGGTGGTGGTGACGGTCTTCCCTCTCATAGCTGCGAACTTCAAGACTAAGAAACATTACTGCACCTTCCGGCCCGTCTGGTTATCCAAGGTTGACGTCCCAAAACGCCCAATGCGCGCCCGCGTTAGGTCAGACTTGCCACTGATTCTAACATCTACGGATCAGACCGTTGATCGCACAACCTGTATTGGCCATACACTTACGGAACAACAGCGTATCAGGCCGGCATACAGGCAAATCATGTAAAGAAGGTTACTTAAGCCACGATGATTATGTGGGATTAATCGCAGAGTCGATTCGACCCAATGATTTCAAGTACAAAGATACGACTGTTCCCTTGTCGGGTGCATTATCAACCATGACGGTGCCCCCAGCGTTCTCTGCGAACTTACGGACTTGCGATAAGCCCAAGCCCGTACCTTTTCCTCTTTCCTTTGTGGTGAAAAAAGGATCAAAAATTTTAGCCGCCAGGTCATCTGGTATACCTGGCCCGGTATCAGTGACGCTGAGCACGACGTAATTGCCTCCAGCCAGTGTTACGTCATCATCAACCCGCATCAGTCGCGTTGAAATGCAGATACTTCCTGCTGACCCGAGCGCATCCCTGGCATTTGTGAGAAGGTTCAAGACAGCTGCATTCAACTGGGCTTCTTCACACATCACTGCGGTGTCGGGGGCTGACAGGTCGAAAGTCAGCTCAACACTTTCGGTCGCGGTGTGAAACAACAAATCGCGCATTGCATCAAGTCGAGCATTAACGTCAACGCACACCAAATTTGGGCTGTCGAGTCGAACACAAGAAAGCAGATGATTGACCAACTGCCGTCCCTGTTCGACCGCCTGCAATCCGGTATCACTAAATTGCTCGACGGCTTTTGGTCGTCTGGCGCGCAAGCGGATCATCTGCAAACTTGCGCTTAGCGCTTGAAGAATATTGTTGAAGTCGTGCGCAATACTGGCCGTGACCATTCCCAAGGAGGAGATACGCTTGGCGTGACGCAGTGACTCTTCGGCCACTTGATTAAGTGCATTCGCCTGAGCCAGTTCTTGTTCAAGCATTTCTGCTCGACGCTCTATTTGATGTCTGAGCAGGCGCAATTGCAACAACGAAGCGGTCTGTCTCGCCAATGCCAACAATGCCGTGCGCTGTGGTGCTGTCAGGGTTCGCGGCTTGGTATCAATCACGCACACCGTACCCAGAGCGTGCCCCGTATCGTCAATGATAGGAGCTCCCGCGTAAAAGCGAATGTAGGGCGGGCCAAGCACCAGCGCGCTGTGTTCAAAGCGCGGGTCGAGTCTGGCATCTTCGACAGTCAACACATCGGCGGGAGCCAGGATCGCGTGCGCGCAAAACGCCAGATCCCGATGCGTCTCCCTCACGTCCAGCCCGACGCACGCCTTGAACCACTGACGTTCTCTATCCACCAGAGAAACCAGCGCGACCGGTACTTCACACAAGGTGCTCGCGAGCACGACGATATCGTCGAATTCTTTCTCCGGAGCTGAGTCCAGCACCCCGAGATGCTCTAGCGACAGGGCTCTTTCATCCTCGTTCGGAGGAAAGGGGGCAGGAATGTGGGGCATCTGATTATGCATCGCTGAGGGCAGTAGGGCGATCATGCTGTTTTGATAGCTTGGACAGCAAGAAATTGTTTCTCCATCCGAACAGCGATGTATCTGTTTCCAGATAGCACTCGAAGGGCCGGCGACGAGTGGTAGTCGTCAACCGTGGAACTCCCGGTCGCAGTCGCCAGTCAATTTTTCTGTCCAGATAGGACACCTATTCCTAACCGGGAGACAGCCATGAGTGGTACTTCAGACAAAATCAAAGGCCTGGCCAACGAAGCTATCGGTAACGTGAAGCAAGGTGTCGGCAAAGTCACAGGCAATGAGAAGCTACAGGTCGAAGGTGCCATCCAAGAAAAGAAAGGTGAAGCACAGCAAGTGGCTGGCAAGGTCAAAGACGCCGTAGACAAAAAGTAGTTCTAGGCGGTAACACCGTTTCGCTGGGATGGCTATCGGATGGTAGCCATCGCAGTTCACTCATTCTGAGCTTCCAACTTATACGAAGGTTTAATCAATCATGAGAAGTGAGCAGGTAGAAGGCGTTGTAGAAAAGGTTGCCGGTAAAGCCCAAAGCGCAGTCGGAAAACTGCTTGGTGATTCGAAGCTGGAAGCCGAAGGTGCGGGACGCCAAGCTGCCGGTCAGCTGACTCAAACCTATGGCGATGCCCTGGACAGCGTATCCACGTTCGTTAAAGAGAAACCAGTTGCTGCAATCGCGATTGGTGCAATTGCTCTGCTGGTTCTAGACCGTCTCTTTCGCCGCTGAGTAAGGAAAAGGACGTTTCGACAGGGGTGCTCCATTTAACTTTTATCGCCTCCGTCCCCTAGAACTGTCCATCAGCGGGCTGCGGGGGTACGAGGGCAGGTATGCACAATTCACTTCCATCCAAGCAGCACGTCCAAATTACGACGAGGCTATTGGGCCACAAATCTCTTGGAAGGGTGACTTGGGGTCAGTAGCAAGCGGAGCACGCAGGCGGGAGGATTGAAGCCCACATGGCCAGGACTCGGCAACATCGATGCTTGGTTTACGACAGCCGTCCTCGTAGAGGCCCGTTCGAACTTGGCTCCCTAGAGCGCTTTCAGGAGACGCTCAAGCGTCTGATGTTCCCAAGTGCTGAGCAACGCTATTGGGTCAGTACCAAAGCGATCTCCAGAGTCAAACGACCAGCGTCGCCCATCAGAGCTGATGCACTCTTCGCAGTAGTCGAGCGTGTCACATTCGTTGTAGATCGATATCCGCCAACCCTCGACGCTCACCACGAAATGGCCCGCATAAATCTCATCCCAAGACGGCTGACTGACCCTGGTCATCGACCGTCGCTCGAAGATGACCTCTCGCAATAATTGGCATACCTTTCTCGCTGAGATCTCCGCCGTAGTGTTTCCGCTAACGCTACCTACTTGGGATGAACGAGCTGCGGTTCTGGCCTCTTTCAGCCTTTGCTCAGCGTACATAGCCGGATCATCGTCTGGCGGAGGGTAGCCTGCTGCTGCGAGAGTTTCGGCGCGCTCCTCAATGAGCAGACGTTCGGGATCTCGAGTGACTTGATAAGCTCTGCCCGGCACGCGCCAAGTGGAGTCCATTTGTGGCTCCCTAGTGGCTGACCGGCTTACTTTCCAATCGGCTTCGTCGGTATCTTTCGAAAGCAGCCGTTCACCACAATTGGGCACGTGGTTCGCGATTTCATACTCACGCCAGTCCACCATAGCTCCGGCATCAATGCCGAGCGTCTTGCGCTCAATCAGCCAGGCAACAGCGTTAATGAACTGGCCGTGAGAGTACGCAGCGATGTTTTGGGCGGGGTGCTCTGCAAGACACTCCAAGAAAGACTGAGCTCTAGCTATGAAATCTAGAAATGACTCAGCGCCTTGACCATCCGTGAAACCAGGATCTGCTTTGGCCCAATACGCCTCCACCCATTCGCGCCGATCAGCGACGGTTGTGCCAGTGCACCGCGCGGGTTCAAGGTAAGTGAATTCTTGGATGGGCCAAGTTTCAAAAGGGATATGAGGAAACACCGCTGCGGTCGCCATAGCGGTTGAGTGCGCTCGGGTGAAAGGCGAGGCAACGATCAGAGCCGGAGCATGGTTGAACGACAATGCCACCAGCTGCGCTTGCTCAACTCCTCTCGGGGTCAGAGTAATGGTCGCATGATCTAAAGTGGCTTCGCCCGCGTTCGCAGCGCTTTCTCCATGTCGTATTAGTCTCACATGCTTCATTTACGAACTACTCGCACAGATTCGGCCATCATTTCTCTTCGATCCCCAAGGTTACTGGTACTCAACCTTCAATCAAGAAGCCTCGACAGCAATCCCTCTATCTGGGTGCCTGCATGCTTGAATTTAAGCTCTTCGAGCTTAGCTTCCCTTCGTTCGCCGGTGAGCAAGCTGAGTCCGTGAAGCGCATTAAGCAACTTCTGAGACTCACCAATTTCCGAACGCAAAGTCAGCCAGGCAGTGTTCACTCGACGAGCTAACTCGTCGGCCTCATGGCTCAAGCGTTGTGACTCAATTAGCTTGTTAGCGTTGGTGGTGGCCTTAAGATGACCTAAAGCCTGCTCAAGTTCGTCCAGTAGCTCGGTAACAGCCTCCGACTGGTCAAGTGACACGGGGCGCCCCTCTACATAAATCGTGTCCGCCTGAACGCAATAGACAGCTAGTGGCCCTTCCTTACTCAATTGCCACCTAGCAAGTGACCAGCCCGTATTGTCCACCCCGCGACTGCACCTTCCAACAGAAATATGGACAGACAGGATGACTGCACTCCACTGCTCAGGGCTGAGGTATACCTAGTTTCTTCCGTCGATGGAAATAACCAGAACAAGCGGAGCGCGCAGGCCTGTAAGGCCGGAGGCGCGAGGATGGAAGCCCAAGGGGCCATGACTTGGCGTCAGCCATGGCATGGTTTACGACAGCCGACCCGATAGGGCGCGCCATAAACCGCGATTTGCTTAGATTGCAGGATTGCTGATGTTCTGCAGACTTATGTATTCCAATATTTTTGGACTGTGCTTCTGGCAACGCCGAGCTTTTCAGCGATTGTTTTCCTGTCGAAACCTTGCGCTTTCAGGGCTCGAATGTAAATCGCATTAACGGGCCGCTTTGGCTTTCCCTGGGAGCGCTTGATGAGCTTTCCATCACGGAATTGCTCCTCTACCAACTGCCACCCTCCGGACATCTCGAATTCCCTGATTCGCAGGGCAGTACGTTGCAAAGCCTCGGATGGAAGTTCGT
>NZ_WKDB01000019.1:0-98767 GCF_021606215.1 Pseudomonas sp. PA-5-4B
ATACTGCCCAACAAACACAACAGAACCCTGTGGGAGCCGGGCTTGCCCGCGATAGCGGTTTGTCAGCCACCTGATGAGTTGGCTGGCAAACCGCTAGCGCGTGCAAGCCCGGCTCCCACATTTGAGTTCTGTTGAGCGATATAAAGTGTTCGGCTTCAGCTTGCGGCCGTTGCCCAAGTCAACTGACCGTCTTCGTCCACATCAACCAGACATTCAAGTTGCAGCGTCGCTGCATCGTCGGCGTCGGAGGCGGTCTTGAAGGTCTGGCCATCCAGGATCTTGTGAAACTTCGGGGCGCCCATGCCATCGAGTGCCTTGACAGCGACGGCGGCGCTGTAGCCACCCTCTTCTTCACGCACTAATGCAGAAACGGCTTCGTGATGGGCAAATTGTTTACGTGCCATGTTGCAGGTCCTGGCCAATGGAAAGTCGGCCATTCTAACCGCTAACCGGCCAGTTGCAGGTACTCACCGTAAGCATGGGCGGCGGATGCGTCGGTGAAGGTCTGGAAGTCCATGCTGCGCACTACCATGTCGTTCAACAGCTCAGTAAAAATCATCAAGGCAGGGGAACTGAAGTAGGCACTCATCGCCTGCTCGCTGCTCCAGAAGCCCGAGACCAGCCATACATCGGGATCGACCTGGGAATGCTGCAACGAGAATTGCAGGCAACCCTGAGCCTGACGGCCCGGTTCGATCAAACTGCTCAAGCGTGCACCGAGTTCGGTGCTGCACCCGGTACGGGCACGGATAAAGGCCATATGGCTCGCGGGAATGGGGGTGGACATGTTCGACTCTCCCGTTGAGAAGTGATGCTCGGCAAGCACTGTGAGGGCGTGTTGCCACAGGATCAAAGATAGCGGCGCGAAGATGGGCGCAGTTAGTCGATTCCTGCAGGCTTATTGCACAATCCTGCGAGAAGCGTAGATAAGACGTCTGGCCCCAGGGATTTATTCCAACCGCACACTCAGTGTTTCAGGCACATGACAGGCCCTGCACTTGCCTGATTCACGCCTTATCGCAGGATCAGGCAAGGATTGTGCAGAATCGAAGTAACACCTTTTGAAAAGCCGCCGCTAAGCTGAGCCCATCAAAGCAGTCAGTAGAGGACGCTCCATGTCGTCGCCCGAAACCAAGCCAATGCCCCTCGATGCCGAGATGGAAAAACAACGCGCCGAGCTGGCCAGCATTGTTCACCGTCATACCTGGGAAGATGGCTCCTACGGCACGGCAATTACCTCGCTGTATCTGAACCGCCACAACACCCCGCGCGATTTCATGCCGGTGCTGGTCGAACCCGCCCTGTGCATTCTGGCCAGCGGCAGCAAGGAAGTGCGCCTGGCCGACGAGATCTTTGCCTACGACCCGCTCAATTATCTGGTGTTTTCGGTGGCGATGCCCGTCGCCGGGCGGATCATCGACGCCACACCGCAAGACCCCAACCTGTCGGTGCGCATCAATATCGACCCGGCCCAGCTCACCGCATTGATCGCCGAGGCGGGACCAATGGGCGTGCCCTCCAGGCCGACATCGCGTGGCATGTACGTTGACCGCATCGACAACCAACTGCTCGACGCCGTGTTGCGCCTGGCGCGCCTGCTGGACACACCGAAAGACATCGCCATGCTCGCGCCACTCATCAACCGCGAGATTCTCTATCGGTTGTTACGTGGCCCGCAGGGTTATCGACTGTATGAAATCGCCGTGGCCAACAGTCAGAGCCATCGCGTGAGCCAGGCCATCAAATGGTTGAACGGTAACTTCGAACAACCGCTGCGCATTGATGACCTGGCCAGGGAAGTGAACCTCAGTGTTTCGACCTTGCACCATCGCTTCAAGGCGATTACGGCGATGAGTCCGCTGCAATACCAGAAGCAGTTACGGTTGCAGGAAGCGCGGCGATTGATGATTGCCGAAGGGCTGGAGGCGTCGGCAGCGGGGTATCGGGTAGGGTATGAGAGCCCGTCGCAGTTCAGCCGGGAATACAGCCGGTTGTTCGGGGCACCGCCGCTGCGGGATTTGGCCCGGCTGCGCCAAAGTATCTGACCCAACCGGGATCAAAATGTGGGAGCGGGCTTGTGTGGGAGCGGGCTTGCCTGCGATAGCATCACCGCGGTCTGACTGAAAGAACAGGGTGCCTGCATCGCAGGCAAGCCAGCTCCCACATTAGTCCAGGGTTCGCGGCAGTTGTAAGGTCACCCGCAACCCGCCTTCGCGCAAATTCTGCAAACTCACTTCCCCACCATGGCTGTGGGCAATGTTGCGCGCGATGCCCAGGCCCAAGCCATACCCCTGCTGCTGGCCGGCCAGGCGAAAGTGCGGTTCGAAGACCTGTTCCAAACGCTGCTCCGGCACGCCCGGGCCTTCGTCATCCACATGCAGGATGAACTCCACGCCATCGTCCTCGATATGCAAATGCGCGTTCTGCCCGTACTTCAAGGCATTGTCGATCAGGTTGCCGATGCAGCGCTTGAGCGCCAGCGGTTTGCCCGGATAAGGGGTCAGCGCCCGTCCGTGCTGGGTGATACGGCCGTTACCGTTCGGCGCCAGGTACGGTTCCACCAGGCAATCAAGCACGTGGTTAAGGTCGACCGGCTCGATGTTCTCGTGGATGTCGGTGTCTTTGACGCATTGCAGTGCCCCCTTGACCAGCAACTCCAACTCATCCAGGTCGCGACCGAATTTGGCTTGCAGGTTTTCGTCTTCCAGCAACTCCACGCGCAAGCGCAGACGCGTGATCGGCGTGCGCAAATCGTGGGAAATCGCGCTGAACAGTTGGCTGCGCTCGGTGAGGTAACGGCTGATGCGCTCGCGCATGGCGTTAAACGCACGGCCCACTTCCACCACTTCGCTGCCACCGCCTTCGGCCACCGGTTCCACATCGGCGCCCAGGGACATGTCCCGCGCTGCACGGGCCAGGCGCTTGAGCGGCCGGCTTTGCCAGTGCACCAGCAGGCCGATAAACAGCAACAGGAAACCGCTGGTCAGCACGATAAACCACACTTGCTGCGACGGCAGGCCTTGTTCTTCCAAACTGGTGTAGGGCTCGGGCAGCAGCGAGGCGATGTACAGCCATTCGCCGGGTGCCAGCTGGATTTGCGTGACCAGCACCGGCGGGTTCACCGGCTCCAGGGTCAGCGCGTAATGCGCCCAGGAACGCGGCAGTTCATCGAGTTTGAGGCCCGCATTGAAAATACGCAGGTCCTCGGCGCTGACGAACTCCACCGAGATATGCACGTCGCTGCCCAGGGTCTGGCGCAGCACCTCGTCCACGGCTTGCAGCACCGCCTGCTTGCGCGGGGTCTGCGGCAGAATCTGCATGTCCAATGGGCGGTCGTTGAGGGTCACCACAAACCGCGTGCCGCCCATGCTGCGCAGTTGGTCGAGCACCAACGGGCGGTAGGCAACCGGCAGCGAGCGGAAGTAACTCACGCTGGCCGTCATCGAATGCGCCAGGCTGCGCGCGCTGGTCACCAGGCCTTCGAGCTGGGTGGCGCGCAGTTGCGAAACCCAGATCACGCTGGACAGCGCCTGGGCAAACAGCACCACAAGCAAGGTCAGCAGCAACATGCGCCCAAGCAGCGAACGCGGCACCGGAAAACGCCGGCGGCGCTCGGTCAGCGGCTCAGTGGGCATTGCCGGCAACCACGCTGGCTGCCAGTTGATAACCGCTGCCACGCACGGTGCGGATCAGCCTTGGAGGTTTTTCGGTATCGCGCAGGCGTTGGCGCAGGCGGCTGACGGCCATGTCGACGATACGGTCCAACGGCATCAGGTCGCGGCCACGGGTGGCGTTGCCAATGGTGTCGCGGTCGAGAATCTGTTGGGGGTGATCAAGAAACAACTTGAGCAAGGCAAAGTCGGCGCCGGAGAGGATTACCTCTTCGCCGTCCACGTGAAACAGGCGATGGCTGATCATGTCCAGGCGCCACTCATCGAACACCAGAACGTCGCCGCCACCCGTGCGCTCCTGGCCAAACTGGGCGCGACGCAACAAGGCTTTGATCCGCGCTTGCAGCTCGCGCGGGCTGAAGGGTTTGCCGATGTAGTCGTCGGCGCCCAGCTCCAGGCCGATCACACGGTCGGCTTCGTCGGAACTGGCGGTCAGCATGATGATCGGCACCTGCGCCTGGCGCGGGTGCTGGCGAATCCAGCGGCAAAGGCTGAAACCGTCTTCGTCCGGCAACATCACATCGAGGATGACCAGGTCGCACGGCGCCTCGTTCATCGCCTGGCGGAACCCCGCGCCATCCGGTACGCCACGTACCTGGAAGCCGGCGCGACTGAGGTAGGTCTGCAGCAATTCGCGGATTTCCTGATCGTCGTCGACGAGGAGAATCGATTTACTGATTACGCTCACGGGGTCCTCCTTGTTGTTATGGCCAAGCTTAAATCATTTGTTGCGTTTGAGGCCCTATCGCAGGCAAGCCAGCTCCCACAGTTGACTGCATTCCAAGGTTGGAACCCGGTCAACTGTGGGAGCTGGCTTGCCTGCGATGAGGCCATCAGCCCCTACGCAAAAGCCTGTTCAAGCGCAACACCGGCCCCGGTCAACCCGGAATACGGCGCCGTCACCAACCACACCGGAATGCCTTTGAAGTAGTCGCTCATGCAGCCCTTGTCGCTGAAACTCTTGGCAAAACCGCTGTTGATAAAGAAGTCGGCAAACCTCGGAATCACCCCACCCACGATGTACACACCACCACGCCCACCGGTGGTCAGCACGTTGTTACCGGCCACACGGCCCAGCCAGATGCTGAACTGGTTCAACACTTCCATGGCCACCGGGTCGCCGGCCAGGCCCGCTGCCGTGATGGCTTCGGGCGTGTCCAGCACCGGCGTGTGCCCGTCGACCGCACAAATGGCGCGGTACACACGGGGCAGGCCGCCGCCGCTCAGCGCGGTCTCGGCGCTCACATGCCCGATCTCGCTGTGAATGTGCTGCCACAACTGGGTTTCGCGCGGGCTGCTCAGCGGCAGGTCGACATGGCCGCCCTCCCCCGGCAGCGCCGCATAACGGCCTTCGCCCAAGTCCAGCAAGGTGCCCACACCCAGGCCAGTGCCCGGGCCGATCACCACGGCTGGGCGCAAGGGTTCCGGCGTGCCTTGGCACACCACGCGAAACTCATCGGGTTTGAGCCGCGTCATGCCCAGGGCCATGGCCGTGAAGTCATTGACCAGCAGCAGCTCATCGACCTGCAGGGTTTTGCAAAACGCAGTTTTGCTCAGCCGCCAGTGATTGTTGGTGAATTTAAATTCATCGCCACTCACCGGCCCCGCGACTGACAGGCACACCGCGCCGATGTCCCCGATTTCCAGGCCTTCCTCCTTGAGGTAAACCTTGATGGCTTCCTCAGGGCTGTGGTGGTCCGCCGTGGCATGCACGCGGATCGAATGCAGTTCCTGATCCCGCCACAACGCAAAACGGGCGTTGGTACCACCAATGTCACCGACCAGCGCAAGCTTCACTTAAGCGTCTCCAAGGCAGAGGTAAAGGCGCTGGCGCCCTGCTCTGCGGAGCTTGCGGCCAAGCGCATAAATGCAAACAGCTCGCGACCGGCCCCCACGTTGTTGCCCAACAGGCCCGTGGCAGGCGTGCGCGCTGCAAATTCTTCGGCGTTCACCTTAAGCTCCAGGGTGCCCTTTACGCCATCGACGCGAATGATATCGCCATCCTTGACCCGCGCCAGCGGCCCGCCGCTCTGGGCTTCGGGGTTGACGTGAATCGCGGCGGGGATCTTACCCGACGCGCCAGACATACGCCCGTCTGTTACCAACGCAACTTTGAAGCCACGGTCCTGCAACACACCGAGGAACGGTGTCATCTTGTGCAGTTCCGGCATACCGTTGGAGCGCGGCCCCTGGAAGCGCATCACCGCGACAAAGTCTTTTTCCAGCTGGCCGGCCTTGAATGCATCGGCCAGATCCTGCTGATCCTGGAACACCACGGCCGGTGCTTCGACTATCTGATGCTCCGGCGCCACGGCCGAAACCTTCATCACACCACGCCCGAGGTTGCCTTCCATCACGCGCAAGCCGCCTTCCGGCGAGAACGCACGGGCTACGGGGCGCAGGATGGTTTCGTCGAGGCTTTCGATCGGGCCGTCGCGCCAGATCAGCTCGCCGTCGACCAGGAACGGTTCCTGGGTGTAACGGCTCAAGCCCTTGCCCGCCACGGTGTTCACATCCTCATGGAGCAAGCCGGCTTCGAGCAGTTCGCGGATCAGGAACGACATGCCGCCCGCTGCCTGGAAGTGGTTGATGTCGGCCTTGCCGTTTGGATAAACGTGGGACAGGGTCGGCACCACTTCGGAGAGGTCGGCCATGTCCTGCCAGGTGAGGATGATGCCCGCCGACATGGCGATAGCCGGCATGTGCAGGGTGTGGTTGGTGGAACCACCGGTCGCATTGAGGGCGACGATGGAGTTGACGATGGATTTTTCGTCGACGATCTCGCCAATCGGCGTGAAGTCGCCGCTGGCCTTGGTCAGGCGCGTGACCTGGTGCGCGGCTTCGCGGGTCAGCGCGTCACGCAGCGGCGTGTACGGGTTGACGAACGAAGCGCCCGGCAGGTGCAGGCCCATCACTTCCATCAGCAACTGGTTGGTGTTGGCGGTGCCGTAAAAGGTGCAGGTGCCGGGGCTGTGGTAGGACTTCATCTCCGATTCCAGCAGCTCTTCGCGGGTGGCCTTGCCTTCGGCGTAACGCTGGCGCACGTCGGCTTTCTGCTTGTTGGAGATGCCCGACGGCATAGGGCCGCCCGGTACGAAGATCATCGGCAGATGGCCATAGCGCAGGGCGCCCATCATCAGGCCAGGGACGATCTTGTCGCAGATGCCCAGCATCAGCGCGGCATCGAACATGTTGTGGGACAGCGCTACCGCCGTCGACATGGCGATGACTTCGCGGCTGAGCAAGCTTAGCTCCATGCCAGGCTCGCCTTGGGTCACGCCGTCGCACATGGCGGGCGTGCCACCGGCGAACTGGCCGACCGAGCCGACTTCGCGCAGGGCTTTCTTGATCTGTTCCGGGAAATGTTCGTACGGCTGGTGCGCCGAGAGCATGTCGTTATATGACGAAACAATTGCCACGTTGGCGGCATTCATCATGCGCAGACTATTTTTATCTTCAGTGCCGCAACCCGCCACGCCGTGGGCAAAGTTGGCGCATTGCAGCTTGCCGCGCATCGGGCCGTCGCTGGCCGCGCCACGAATGAGCGCAAGGTAAGCCTCGCGGGTTGCACGACTGCGGGCGATAAGCCGTTCGGTGACCTCAAGAACGCGGGGATGCATGTATAGAACTCCAGGCTAACGGATGTGGCGACCTGAGAGTCTATGCTGATCAAACGCCCGCAGCTCATGGGATGGCAGGGTGTCGTTTGAATCATCGGACCAGTTGATTCAGGTCACTCGTTGTAGATTGAACAAAATATTGCCACTAAAAAGGCTTGTTTTCTATTTTTATGCGAATAATCTTGTAATTCTTACAACAAATCGACGACAGGCACTTTCCAATGACTCTTCGTATCGCAATCAATGGTTTTGGCCGTATCGGCCGTAATGTCCTGCGCGCACTGTATACCCAAGGCTACCGCCAGGATTTGCAGATCGTCGCCATCAATGATCTGGGCGACAGCTCGATCAATGCCCACCTGCTCAAATACGACACCGTGCATGGCACTTTCGACGCAGAGGTCGCCCACGATCAGGAAAGCCTGACCGTCAATGGTGACCGGATTGCCGTCAGTGCCATTCGCAACCCGGCCGACCTGCCGTGGGCTGCGCACAAGATCGACGTGGTATTCGAATGCACCGGTCTGTTCACCGACCGCGACAAGGCTGCCGCCCATATTACCGCCGGTGCGCGCAAGGTAATCATCTCGGCCCCGGCCAAAGGCGCTGACGCCACCGTGGTTTACGGGGTAAACCATGACATTTTGCGTCAATCGCACCAGATCATCTCCAACGCGTCGTGCACCACCAACTGCCTGGCACCTGTGGCTCAGGTGCTGCATCGCGAGCTGGGCATCGAAAGCGGCCTGATGACCACCATTCACGCTTACACCAATGACCAGAACCTCACCGACGTGTACCACACCGACCCGTACCGCGCGCGTTCGGCCACCCAGAACATGATCCCGAGCAAGACCGGCGCCGCTGAAGCGGTCGGCCTGGTACTGCCGGAACTGGCAGGCAAGCTGACCGGCATGGCCGTGCGTGTGCCGGTGATCAACGTGTCGCTGGTGGACCTCACAGTGACGCTGAAAAAAGAAGCCAGCGCCGAGCAAGTCAACGCACTGCTGAAAGAAGCCAGCCAGCATTCGAAGATCCTCGGCTACAACACCCTGCCACTGGTTTCGAGCGACTTTAACCATAACCCGCTGTCGTCGATTTTCGATGCCAATCACACCAAGGTCAGTGGCAAGTTGCTCAAAGTGCTGGCGTGGTATGACAACGAATGGGGCTTCTCCAACCGTATGCTGGATAACTGCCTGGCACTGTGCAACGCCGAGTAAACCGACCCGGTTGTTCCATTGTGTGGACTGGCTTGTGTGGGAGCTGGCTTGCCTGCGATAGCATCACCGCGGTCTGTCTGAAAGACCAGGGCGCCTGCATCGCAGGCAAGCCAGCTCCCACACAAACCAGCTCCCACAGGAGTCGACGCAGCATCTCAAAGTGCCACTTGCCATTTGAGTTGATGATAAGCATTATCATTAACTGCAAACCGGTCTGGTATCACTGTGAGCCAATCTCGCTTCAACCAAGTCTTTCTCACCCAACGGGTGATTCTGCTACGCACTCTGCAGCGGATGGTGAATAACCACAGCACCGCCGAAGACCTGTTGCAGGAAACCTACCTGCGCGTCACGCGGGCGCTCAGCGAGCGGCCGATCGATCACCTTGAACCCTTCGTCTATCAAACCGCGCGCAACCTGGCGCTGGACCATCTGCGCTCGCGCCGCATCCAGGCCCGCACACTGCAAGAAGATGTGCCGCTGGACGTACTGCAGAGCGTCGCCGCGCCGATCAGCACGCCCGAGGACGCCACCCAGGCCGAGCAATTGCTCGAACACCTGAGCGTCAGCCTCGGCCAGTTGAGCGCGCGCCAGCAGCAGATTTTCATCCTCAGCCGCCTGCACGGTTGCAGCTACCAGGAGATTGCCGATCAGTTGCAAGTGTCCTTGAGCACGGTGCAAAAGGAACTGAAATTGATCATGGCTATCTGTGTAGGAGTGGCCGAACGGCTGGATCAGCCTTAAGCTTCACCCGACAGAGGTGTCGACCCAGGCTGTAGGAACGATGAGTAGAACGTGGCGAAGACCCGAGGAACACCGTGACTGACCCGAATAAGCTGCGCCCCCATGAGCTGGCTCATGAGGTGCTGCAAGACACGGCCATGGACCAAGCCCTCGATTGGCTGATTGCCTTGCAATGCCCGCAACCCGGGCAGCAAGCCGAGTTTGATGCCTGGCTTGCCAGCGACCCGGCGCACCTGCTCGCCTTCAGCAAGGCCCAGGCCGCCTGGGGCGGCGCGCCGGTTCACAGCGCCGCCGTGGCCCTGGCAGTGCCGCGCAAACCCAGCGCGTGGCGGCGTATCAAGCCGCATTGGAAACCCCTGGCCACCGCCGCTGTGCTGCTGATCGGTCTGTTCAGCTTCAGCAACCTGCCCGTGCGCCTGCAGGCCGACCACCTCACCGTCGTCGGTGAACGCCAGCGCCTGCAATTGGATGACGGCTCCAAAGTGTTGCTCAACACCAACTCGGCGTTTTCCAGCAGCATCAAGGACCACCAGCGCGTCGCCCGACTGTTCCAGGGCGAAGCTTTCTTTGAGGTGGCGCCCAGCCGTGGCCTGCCGCTGGAGATTGACGCCGGCCCCGTGCGCGCCAGCGTGCGCGACACCGACTTCGCCGTGCGCTACCTCAATGGCGAGGCCCAGGTGCAGGTGCAGCGCGGCGATGTGGATTTGAGCAACACCTTTGACGATGCCCGCGTGCGTCTGAGCGCCGGAGAGAGTATCCGCATCGGCCCCAAAGGCTTCGGCCAACCGGCCAAACTGGATGCCAGTAAAGACCTGGCGTGGGTCCAGGGCCGCCTGGTATTCGAAAACTGCCCGATGAGCGAAGTGCTCGCCGAGTTGCGCCGTTATTACCCCGGCTGGATCGTCAACACCAACAACCAGCTCGCAAGCGTGGCCGTTACCGGCAATTACCGCCTCGACCAACCGCTGGATGTGGTGCGCTCCCTGGCGCACATCACCTCGGCCAAGCTCTCGGAGTACCCGGCGCTGGTCATCTTGAACTAAATGAGAATTATTTTTACTCGATAGTAACCGGTGGTTCGTCTCGTTATAGCCAATGCAACTGATTCCTATTTGATCAGCTCGCAACTATAAGATTCGTATCCCCGGAGCGCTCTCGATGTCCTCTCGTTTCAACCGCCGGTCCTCTTCGCCCGTCCTGTCCTTGCTCACCGCCGCCATCCTGCTGGCCGGCGCGCCGGTGATGGCCGCCACTGCCGCCGAACCGGCCGCGCGCAGCCACGGCAATTACAGTTTCAGTATCGAACAGCAGCCCTTGGTGTCGGCGTTGAATGCCTTTACCAGCGTGACCGGCTGGCAAGTCGGCCTGCCGGCAGAGCTTGGCCAGGGTGTGTCGTCCCCCGGCGTGCGCGGCGCACTCTCGCCGGAAAAAGCCCTGGACCGGCTGTTGCTGGGCACCAACCTGAGCTACCGCAAACTGGGCAATAACAACATCGTGCTGGAAAAGCGCCCAGCGGGCAGCACGCTCAATCTGCATCAGGTGACCATCAGCGCCACCCGCAGTGAGCAAGACGTCAACAGCGTGCCAAGCACCGTTACTGTGCATGCGCGTGAGGAGCTGGACCGCCAGAACGTGAACACCATCCGTGAACTGGTGCGTTACGAGCCCAACGTGTCGGTCGGCGGCGCAGGCACCCGCGCCAGCAACGCCGGCTACAACATTCGCGGCATCGACGGCGACCGCATCCTCACTCAAGTGGACGGCGTGGAAGTGCCGGACAACTTCTTCAACGGCCCGTACGCCAAGACCCGTCGTAACTACGTCGACCCGGAAATCGTCAAGCGCGTCGAGATCCTGCGCGGCCCAGCCTCGGCCCTGTACGGCAGCAGCGCCATCGGCGGCGCGGTGAGCTACTTCACCCTCGACCCGGACGACATCATCAAGCCCGGCCAGGACGTCGGCGCCCGCCTCAAAACCGGCTACAGCTCCGCCGACGACAGCTGGCTGACCTCCGGCACCGTCGCCGGCCGCGTGCAGGACTTCGACGGTTTGCTGCACCTGAGCCAGCGCAATGGCCATGAAATGGAGTCCTACGACGGCAACAACGCCACCGGCCTGGCCCGTACCGGCGCTAACCCGGAAGATGCGCGCACCACCAATATCCTGGCGAAAATGGGTTGGAATTATGGCGATGACAATCGGCTGGGATTGACCTATGAGAAGTTCAAGGATGATCGCGATGTCAATCTGAAGAACGCCGTGGGCGGCCCCTTCGTCGGCGGGCGTGGCTTCAATTTCTACCGTGGGCGTTCGGGTAACGACACCATCACCCGTGAACGCTTCGGCATCGAAAACCGCTTTGCCCTCGACTCGCCGATAGCCGATCAGATCAAGACCAGCCTCAACTACCAGATCGCCAAGACTGACCAGAGCACCGCTGAAATCTACCAGCCATCGCGCCGCGTCATGCGCACCCGCGACACCCTGTACGAAGAGAAACAGTGGGTCTTCGACGCACAGCTGGACAAGGCGTTCAGCCTCGGTGAAACCGATCACCAAGTGACTTACGGCACCACCCTCAAGCAGCAGAAAGTCAGCGGCTCGCGCGAAGGCTCGGCCTACTGCCTCGCCGTCGGCTCAGGTTGCACGGCGATCGGCGCGCCCAGCCCGTCTGCCGGCGACAGCGTGAAAAAGTCCAGCGACTTCCCGGACCCGACCATCAACACTTACTCGCTGTTCGCCCAGGACCAGATCAGCTGGGACAAATGGACCTTCCTGCCCGCCGTACGTTACGACTACACCCGGCTCAAGCCCAAGCTGACCCAGGAATTCCTCAACACCGTAAACCCGACCGGCGCCTACCCGGTCAGCGACAAAGAAAAAACCTGGCACCGCGTCACGCCAAAATTCGGCCTGACCTACGCGCTGACCGATCAGTACACCTGGTTCGGCCAGTACGCCGAGGGCTTCCGCACCCCGTCGGCCAAGGCGCTGTATGGCCGCTTTGAAAACCTCAACCTGGGCTACACCGTCGAGCCAAACCCGAACCTCAAGCCGGAAACCAGCAAGGGTATCGAGACCGGAATTCGCGGCCAGTTCGATGAGGGCTCCTTCGACATCGCGGTGTTCTACAACAAGTACCGCGACTTTATCGACGAAGACGCCTCGGTCGCCGGCGGCGACATCCAAACGTTCGAAGCCAACAACATCAAGCACGCCACCATCAAGGGGGTTGAGGCCAAAGGCCGCCTGAACCTCGATGCGTTCGGAGCGCCACAAGGCCTCTACACCCAAGGTTCGGTGGGCTACACCTACGGCCGCAACGACGACAACGGCGAGCCGCTCAACAGCGTCAACCCGCTTAAAGGCGTATTCGGCCTGGGCTACGAGCAAGAGCAATACGGCGCGCTGGTCAGCTGGACGCTGGTGAAAAAACAGAACCGTGTCGACAGCACCACCTTCCACGCGCCGGATGGCAGCACCAGCGCTCCGTTCAAGACCCCAGGCTTTGGCATCGTCGACCTCACCGGTTTCTACAAAGTCACCAACGACGTGACCATCAACGGCGGCCTCTACAACCTCACCGACAAGAAGTACTGGAACTGGGATGACGTGCGCAGCTACGACGGCGTCGGCGAAGCCGGCGTGACCGCACCGGCCAACCTCGACCGCCTGACCCAGCCGGGTCGCAACTTCGCGATCAACCTGATCTGGGACATCTGACAGCCGCCCTCACCTCGCCGCCCTTTATCAGCAGCGAGGTGAGGTTTTTTTACTGTGCCGCGTCTTCTTGTTCGTCTAGTTGATAACAGCTCTCTTTAGAGCACCCAGGCGCGCCCCTTCTCAAGGATTTTTTCGATGACCGCTTCTCCTACCGCAGAACGCCCAAACCTGCGCTCCCAGCGCCTGAACCAGATCACCCACGCGCCACACACCAAGCTCGACGCGCTGGTCAAAGCCCACGCGCCGTTTGAAACCCCAGCCAACTTCGCCCGTTTTGTGGTGGCGCAGTACCTGTTCCAGTCAGAACTGGTGGCGCTGTACAACGACCCCGAGCTGATCAAGATCGTCCCGGACCTGGCTGAGCGCTGCCGCGCCGACGCCGCCAAACTCGACCTGGCCGACCTGGAAACCGACGTGCCAGCACCGGTTGCCGGCGCCGTGAAAAACCCGAGCAAAGCCGAAGCCCTGGGCTGGTTGTTCGTGTCCGAAGGCTCCAAGCTGGGCGCTGCATTCTTGATCAAGCGCGCCGTGGGCCTGGGCCTGAGCGAAACCTTCGGTGCCCGTCACTTGGGCGAGCCGGCCGGTGGCCGCGCTGAAGGCTGGAAGCGCTTCACCCGCACCCTCGACGGCCTGGCGTTCAGCGCCGAAGAAGAAGCGGCGGCAGAAAAAGGTGCCATCGACGCGTTTGTGCGCTTCACCGTGCTGCTGGAACAGGCGTACGCTAGCGCCCCTGAACTGGCGTAACAGGCCACGATGGGCGCTGGCTTGTGTGGGAGCTGGCTTGTTGTGGGAGCTGGCTTGCCTGCGATGCGCTCACCTCGGCCTACCTGTCAGACCGAGTCGATGCTATCGCAGGCAAGCCAGCTCCCACACAAGCCAGCTCCCACATTTGAGCGGATTTCAGTTCGAATAATGTGTAACCCCTCAACAGATAAACTTCAGCATGACCGGCAAAACCCAATCCACCTCAAAAATCGCCCAGCTGCTCTTCGGCCTGCTGGCCTACGTCAGCCTGGGCATTGGGTTGGTGGCGATTGTCATACCGGGTTTGCCCACCACCGAATTCATCCTGCTGGCCGCCTGGGCGGCGACTAAAAGCTCGCCGCGCCTGAGCGCCTGGCTGGAAAACCACCGGCTGTTCGGACCGATTCTGTTCAACTGGCGCAATGGCAAGATCATCGCGCGCCGCGCCAAAGTCAGCGCCACCGTGAGCATGCTGCTGTGCGCCGTGTTGATGTTGGTGATGCTCGATCACGGCTGGCCGATCTACCTGGCGATTGCCGGCATGAGCCTGGGCAACCTGTGGATCTGGTCACGCCCGGAACGGCTTGCAGCCCCCGTATAACGCGGCGCGTAGTGCTTTTCCTACCGCTCATCGCCTTTCCCTCATGAAACATCCCGTTACGCCGATGTTCCGGACATAGCGCCGAATGGACTTGGCTCGCCCTGCTTGCCTTTCAACGAGTCCAATCGCGAGTGAACCTATGTTCGACACCCTCTCCATCCGCTTGAAAATCGTGCTGTTGTCCGGCCTTTGTCTGCTGGGGGTGATAGCGCTGATCATCAGTATCAACCTGTACGAGACCGGTCAGAATGACCATTTGATCAGCGATTCAAGCTCGCGAATGCTCACCCAAAGCGTTCAACACCTGCTGCAAGCCAAGGCCGCCGAACAAGCAGTGCAGTTACAGAAAACCTTTGGCGAAAACCTCGTGGTGGTCACCGCGCTGGCCGATCACGTCAAAGACCTGCGTGCCCTCGCCAACAAACGAGCGCTGGAGCCCGGCGCATTGCGAGAAGAGCTCAACCAGAGTGTCAAAACCGCCTTTGAGCGCAACAGCAAGGTACTGGGCATCTGGCTGTCATTCGAACCCAATGGCCTGGATGGCAAAGACAGCGACTTCGTCAACGACAAAACCCGCGTCTCCAATGAAAAAGGCCGTTTCTCCAGCTACTGGAGCCGCGCTGGCGGCGAAGGCCTGAACACCGTGATGGTCGAGGATGACCTGACCAAAACGACCCTCAACCTCAGCGGCACGCCCTACAACATCTGGTACACCTGCCCACGAGACACGCGTACGGTGTGCCTGCTCGACCCGTATTCCGATGAAGTGGCCGGCAAGCAGGTGCTGATGACCACTATTTCGCTGCCGCTGATCGTAGACGGCAAAGTCATTGGTGTGGTCGGTATCGACCTGGCGCTCAATACGCTGCAGGCGATGACGGACGCGGCGCAAAAAGAACTGTTCGACGGCGCGGCGCACCTGGAGATTCTGTCCAGCACCGGTTTGATTGCGGCCTACAGCGGCCAGCCGGACAAAGTCGGCAAAAACCTGATCGACACCATCGGCGCGGAAGGCAAGGAAATCGTGCAACTGCTGGCCAACGATACACGCACGATCCGTGAGCAAGATGACACGATCCGCGCCGTGTACCCGGTCAAGCCGATTGCCGACGCCAAGGCCTGGGGCGTTGTGATCAAACTGCCCAAGAACGTGATGCTGGCCGACACCTTGAAACTGCAAGACGTGCTCGACAAAGCCCAAGCCTCGGGCACGCTCAAAGCCTTGCTGGTCGGCGCCGCCGCGGCCCTGCTCGGCCTGCTGCTGATCTGGCTGACCGCCACCGGCGTGACCCGCCCGATCAACACCGTTGCGGCGATGCTCAAGAACATCGCCAGCGGCGAAGGCGACCTCACGCAGCGCCTGGCCTACGCCAAGAAGGACGAACTGGGCGAGTTGGCAAACTGGTTCAACCGCTTCCTCGACAAGCTGCAACCGACCATTGCACAGATCAAGCAGAGCATCACTGAAGCGCGTGGCACGGCGGACCAGTCCTCAGCCATTGCCCGCCAGACCAGCGAAGGCATGCAAGTGCAGTTCCGCGAAATCGATCAGGTGGCCACTGCCTCCAATGAAATGAGCGCCACCGCCCATGATGTGGCCAACAGCGCCTCCAACGCTGCCAGCGCCGCCCGTGGCGCGGACCAATCGGCGCGCGACGGCATGTCGATCATCGAGCAGAGCACCCGCGACATCACTACCCTGGCCGAAGAGGTCAGCAAGGCCGTGACCGAAGTGGAAGCGTTGGCGGTCAACAGCGAGCAGATTGGTTCGGTGCTCGAAGTGATCCGCAGCATTGCCGAGCAAACCAACCTGCTGGCCCTGAACGCCGCCATCGAAGCGGCACGCGCCGGAGAAAGCGGGCGCGGGTTTGCGGTGGTGGCCGACGAGGTGCGCAACCTGGCCAAGCGCACCCAGGACTCGGTAGAAGAAATTCGCCTGGTGATCGAGCGCATCCAGAGCGGCACCCGTGGCGTGGTGGCGACCATGCATTCCAGCCAGCACCAGGCCCAGAGCAATGCCGGGCAGATCCATCAAGCGGTGCAGGCGCTGGGCAAGATCAGTGACGCGGTAACAGTGATCAGCGACATGAACCTGCAGATCGCCAGCGCCGCCGAACAACAGAGCGCCGTGGCCGAAGAGGTCAACCGCAACGTTTCGGCGATCCGCACCGTGACCGAAACCCTCACCGGCCAGGCCACCGAGTCAGCGGCCATCAGCAGCCAACTGAATGCGCTGGCAACCCAGCAGATGAAGTTGATGGATCAGTTCAAGGTATAAACCCGATCTTCAAAACAATGAAGATCCCCTGTGGGAGCTGGCTTGCCTGCGATGGCGGTGGGTCAGTCAGTACATCCATGACTGACAGGCCATTATCGCAGGCAAGCCAGCTCCCACAATTAGACGCCAGTCCAGGCCTGAACAAACGCCGCTAAATCTTCTTTAGCCGCTGTACGCGGCGGGTTCTGCGGCGTGCCCAAATAGAGGAAGCCAATCACTTCCTCATCCGCCGTCAGCCCCAAGCCTTTGGCCACATGGGCCGAGTACGACAACTCACCGGTGCGCCACACCGCCCCGATCCCCTGCGCATAAGCCGCCAGCAAAATACCGTGTGCCGCACACGCAGCCGCCAGCAGTTGCTCGGATTTAGGCACCTTAAAGTGCTCTTGCAGACGCGCAATCACCACCACCACCAACGGCGCACGCAGCGGGCCGTTCTGGGCCTTGTCGATAGCGGCTTGCGGTGCGTCGGCGTCCTGCAGGCGTGCGGCTTCGGCCAGCAGCGTGCCCATCTGCTCACGGGCGGCACCTTCTACGGTGAGAAAGCGCCATGGGCGCAGTTGACCATGGTCGGGCGCGCGCATGGCGGCGGCGAACAGCACATCGCGCTGCTCCTGGGTCGGCGCCGGCTCCAGCAAACGCGGCACGGAAACACGGTTGAGCAAAGCGTCGAGAGCCTGCATTGGCCACCTCCAGAAAAAATGTGCGGTCATTCTAGCGGGAATGAATCAAATACCACCAAACGATAATTGCTCTTATTCAATCCGCCCTGCCCTGTTAGACTTTGCGACCCTCTTTTTCGCCTTAGTCGCAGGAAACCCGATGGTCCGTTCGCCTCTTCGTCTGTGCGCAGCATTGATGGCCTTGAGCCTGACCGCCTGCGACGACGCCCCCAGGTTTACCAAGGCAGAGCCGGGTGAATCACGAGCGGGCGGCGCGACGACGGTGAACAAGCGCGACCAGAACGCGTTTTCCCTGCCTTCGGCCAACCTGGCGCCCACCCGTCGCCTGGATTTCAGCGTCGGCAACAGCTTCTTTCGCAGCCCCTGGGTGATTGCGCCGTCCACCACCACCGCGCGTGACGGTCTAGGCCCGTTGTTCAACACCAATGCTTGCCAGAACTGCCATATCAAGGACGGCCGTGGCCATCCGCCGCTGCCCGACGCACCGAATGCGGTGTCGATGCTGGTGCGCCTGTCGATCCCGCCTGCGCCCGCCGATGCCCGGCTCATCGAGCAGATCGGCGTGGTGCCCGAGCCGGTCTACGGTGGGCAACTGCAGGACATGGCCGTGCCAGGCGTGGCGCCTGAAGGCAAAGTGCGGGTCGACTACACGCCCGTCAACGTGACCTTCAAGGACGGCAGCGTGGTCGAGTTGCGCAAGCCAAATCTGCAAATCACCCAGCTGGGCTACGGCCCGATGCACGCCGAAACACTTTTCTCGGCGCGGATTGCGCCACCGATGATCGGACTGGGCCTGCTCGAAGCCATCAGCGATGCCGACATCTTGCGCAACACCGACGCAAAAACCGCCGACAAGGAAGCCCTCATTGGTCGCGCCAATTGGGTCTGGGATGACGCGCAGCACCAAACCGTACTCGGGCGCTTTGGCTGGAAAGCCGGGCAACCCAACCTCAATCAACAAAATGTTCACGCGTTTTCTGGTGATATGGGCCTCACCACGTCCCTGAGACCCTTTGATGACTGCACCGCCGCCCAAGTCGCCTGCAAACAGGCGCCCAATGGCAATGGCCCCGAGGGCGAGCCGGAAGTCAGCGATAACATCCTGCGCCTGGTGCTGTTCTACACCCGCAACCTCGCCGTACCGGCGCGCCGTGGCGTCAACACGCCGCAGGTGCTCGCCGGCAAAAACCTGTTCTACCAGGCCGGTTGCCAGGGTTGCCATAAGCCGACGTTCACCACGGCGGCCACGGCCGTCGAGCCTGAATTGGCCAACCAGGTGATTCGCCCTTACAGCGACCTGTTGTTACACGACATGGGCGAAGGCCTGGCCGACCACCGCAGCGAGTTCAAGGCCGGCGGCCGCGACTGGCGCACGCCGCCGTTGTGGGGCATTGGCCTGACGCAGGCCGTAAGTGGTCATACCCAGTTTTTGCATGACGGCCGCGCCCGTAACCTGCTCGAAGCCGTGCTTTGGCATGGCGGCGAAGCGCAAGCGGCGCAGCAACATGTGTTGTCCTTTAATGCCGAGCAGCGTGCTGCGTTGCTGGCGTTCCTGAACTCTTTATAAGCATTGCCACAATTACAGTAGGGAGCTCGACATGTTCCGTCCCAAGTTGCTATTCACCAGCCTTGCCGCCCTCGCCCTCGGCGCCTGCTCGCCCCAGGACCCGCAGGCGGTGACCTCGGCGGCCATCGCCAAGCAAGTGATCCTGCCCACCTACAGCCGCTGGGTTGAAGCCGACCGCCAACTGGCCGTCAGCGCCCTCGCCTACTGCCAGGGCAAGGAAAGCCTGGAGACCGCCCGCGCCGACTTCCTGCATGCGCAAAAAGCCTGGGCTGAGCTGCAGCCGCTGCTGATCGGCCCGCTGGCCGAGGGCAACCGTTCGTGGCAAGTGCAGTTCTGGCCGGACAAGAAAAACCTTGTGGGCCGACAAGTCGAACAACTGGTCAGCGCCCAGCCGCAGATCGACGGCGCCGCCCTGGCCAAGTCCAGCGTGGTGGTGCAAGGCCTGTCGGCCTACGAATACATCCTCTACGACGCCAAGACCGACGTCGCCGACGAAGCCCAGAAAGCCCGTTACTGCCCACTGCTGGTGGCCATTGGTGAGCGTCAGAAAACCCTGGCCGAAGAGATCCTGGCAAGCTGGAACAGCACCGATGGCATGCTCGCGCAGATGACCAAGTTCCCGAACCAGCGCTACGCCGATTCCCACGAAGCCATCGCTGACCTGCTGCGCGTGCAAGTCACCGCACTGGATACCTTGAAGAAAAAACTCGGCACGCCGATGGGCCGCCAGACCAAGGGCATCCCGCAACCCTTCCAGGCCGATGCCTGGCGCAGCCAGTCGTCCCTGCAAAGCCTGCAAGCCAGCCTGGCGGCGGCGCAGACCGTGTGGGTCGGCGTCGACAACAAGGGCCTGCGCGGCCTGCTGCCGTCCGAGCAGAAGCCATTGGCCGACAAGATCGACGCCGCTTATGCAGCCTCGCTCAAGCTGTTCGCCAGCAACCAGCGCACGCTCAACGAATTGCTGGCCGACGATGCCGGGCGCCAACAGCTCAATGACATCTATGACAGCCTCAACGTGGTCCACCGCCTGCACGAAGGTGATTTGGCCAAGGCGCTGGGCATTCAACTGGGCTTTAACGCCAACGACGGTGACTGATGATGCTCAGGCGACAGGCTTTGGCGGTTGGCAGTGTGCTGCTCAGTGCACTCACTTTGGGTGGCTGGACGCTGTTCAAACAAAAGAAGCAGGCACCGCTGCTGCTGTCGGCACGCGATGATGCGGACGGCAAGCACTATGCCGTGGGTTTTCGCCTGGACGGCACGCAAGTGTTTGCCACCCAGGTCGGCCAGCGCTGCCATGACATCATCAACCACCCGATACTGCCGATTGCGCTGTTCGTCGCCCGTCGCCCGGGCACCGAGAGTTACCTGATCGACCTGCGTACTGGCACGCTGCTGCAAACCATCACCTCCAATGCCAATCGCCATTTCTATGGCCACGCGGTGATCCACAACAGCGGCGACTGGCTGTACGCCACCGAGAACGACACCTCCGACCCCGGCCGTGGCCTGCTCGGTGTGTACAGGTTCGAGGGCGAGCGGCTGGTGCACAGTGGCGAAATCTCCACCCATGGCATCGGCCCGCATCAAGTGTCATGGATGCCCGACGGCGAAACCCTGGTGGTGGCCAACGGCGGCATTCGCACCGAAGCCGAAAGTCGTGTGGAGATGAACCTCAACGCCATGGAACCGAGCCTGGTGCTGATGCACCGCGACGGCAGCCTGATCAGCAAGGAAACCCTGGACCAACAGATGAACAGCGTGCGGCATATGGGGATTGCCAGCGATGGCACAATCCTCACCGGGCAGCAGTTCATGGGGCCGTCCCAGGAGCGCTCCGAGTTGCTCGCGATCAAGCGCCCAGGGCAGCCGTTCGTGGCGTTCCCGGTGGCCGATGAGCAACTGCAAGCCATGGGGCATTACACCGCCAGCGTCGCCGTGCACAGCGAACTGCGTCTGGTCGCACTCACAGCGCCGCGGGGTAACAGGTTTTTTATCTGGGACATGGACAGCGGTGCGCTGCGCCTGGACGGGCCGTTGCCCGACTGTGCCGGTGTAGGTGCGGTGACGGATGGCTTTGTCGTCACCTCAGGCCAGGGCCGTTGTCGCTTCTACGATTGCCGCCAGCCGCAGTTGGTGGCCAAGCCGCTGGAGCTGCCCTCGGGGCTTTGGGACAACCACTTGCACCTGATAATTTGAGAAAAAAAAAGGGCCTCGCATCGCAAGGCCCTTTTGTCGGGGGTGTGGAATCTTTCAACTCTGCGGCCTCATCCCTTGGGACATCCCGAACATGAACAACAGCAAGTCATGATCCGGCTTGGCCGCCACACTCGTCTTGGCAACACGTGGCAGCAGGCATTGCCCGCTACCCTGCGCCGCACTGAGCACCTGTGTGCGAGGTTGTTCCCACACAGCCAGCGCCAGGGCTGCAATGCCCAACGCGCCGACCAGGAACACACCTCGTGCTATTTCTAGCTTCATCTAGTTAAGCCCTTGATAGCGCTGCCAAACGCCGTCTCGTAAAAGTAGCTGAGTTTTTCCCAGTCGGTACTGTTCCACGACGAATGGCGACGCAGTTGCAGCATGTCATGGGAAGCGGCCCGATAAGCAGTCAACCGCTGGCGGCACTTTTCAAAATCCAGCAGCGCCACTTCCACGTTGGCCGAGTCGCCTTCGCCGGTCACTCGTACAAAAATGTGCTTGATGTACAGGCAACCATGTTGCCAGCGGCCCTTGTGCATGCGCGCCAGGGTGCCCGCCAATTCCTTGAGCATGCGCTCATGGAGCAACTCGCCGTACTGCTCACGGCCGCCGGCGGCGTACCAGTTTTCGATCTCGTCGAAACCGTCCAGGGACGCCGTGACCAACAAGGCTTTCCATTGGTGCTCGGGGTCACGGCGTGCGCCGCAAAACACCAGTTCCGGTACGCGGACATCCAGCGAACGCAGGCCTTTGAGGGCGTCACGTTCGCGCAACACGGTCGGGCGTCCGAACGGGTGAAGCCAACTGCGGTAGATATGACCGGTCTGACGCTTGCTGTAGAGCAAGCGGCCATTTGGGCTGACCACCCGCTGCACACCGCTTTCACCACCGCGTCGGCGGTTGGGTTCCTCGACCCACTCGCCCTGCTGACGCCAGAAAAAATCAAATCGTTCTTCGGGAGCTACGTGACTGCCTGATACGCACTCAACTGCCATCCTGTTACCTCTTACGCAATACATAGACTCGCCACATGGCGTAGAGCGGCATGAAGTCCAGGGATTCCTGGACCCGGAAACCGGCCTGCTCAAATTCTGCCTCGACAGTAGCAGCCGGTAACACAAACCGGTTTTGGTAACCTTCCTGCTCACCTTTCTTGCGACGCTTGGCTTCGGCGCGCTTGCGTTTCCACGCCTTGAAATTGCCATCCACCCACAACGAAATAATCACGCTGTCGCGGGTAACCCGCTGAAATTCTTTCAGTATTGCCAGCCTGTGCGCCGGATCACCAATGTGGTGCATCAAGCGCATGCAAAAAATACTGTCGACCGAGTTATCGGGCAAATCGATATCAAAGGCAGACGTTTGCAAAGGCCGTACCCGCTTCACCACCTCCGCCGGCTGGGCGACGGTGGCAACTTTCAACATCGACTCCGAATTGTCAGCGCCGATAATCACACGGTTGGGCTTCTCCGCCAACAATGGCCAGAACCGCCCGGCACCGCAAGGCAGGTCCAGCACCAGGCCCGGCTCACCCGCCAGGGCCAACGCACCGCGCGCCAATTGCTCGTCGCGTTTGTGGGACAGCCGGCGAGCCAGATTGTCCTGATGCTTGAGCAAATAATTCTGCGCGTGCTGATCGTCGTACTTTTCGGAAAAATCGAGCTTGATTGGGGTAGACATCAACGGATCTCCAGTAGCTGATGCTTACAACCTTAAGCAGCAAACTGTGATCAACAGGTCAACCCGTTGTGAAAAACTTGTCCTGTCCAACCCCATACATTTCAAGACTTTACAGATACAAGCAGTGGCATGGGGCCATCTTCGCCGAAAAGCGGGGTATCTGCCGCAGGATAGCGGCAGGGAAAGTACTCAGGGTTTGACCTGGCTCAACTCGACATGGAAACGGCAGCCATTGGGCTCCATAGTACTCAGGCTGACGCTCCAGCCCTGGCTCTCGCAGATGCGTTGCACCAGCGACAAGCCCAGGCCGAGGCCTTCTCCGCGCTTCTCGCTGCCGCGCACAAAGGGCTCGAACATCGCTTCACGCTTGTCCTCGGGAATGCCCACCCCAGAGTCTTCGACGATAAAGCCGCTCGGTTCCAGCGTGAGGCGGATAAAGCCCTGCTCGGTGTAGTGCAACGCGTTGCGCAGCAAGTTGCCCATCACGGCGTGCAAGAAGGTGGTGTTGTAGCGGGTATCCAGGGGATTGCCCGGGTTATAGATCAACTCAAGGCCCTTTTGCTCGATAGGCCCTCGCCAGATGCCGAGTAAGTCCTCCGCCACCTGCGTGACGTTGACCTGCGGCGACATGGCGGCATCATCGTGTTTGGCACGCGCCAGCATGAGGAAGGTTTGCACCAGCTCGCGCATTTCTTCGCACGCACGGGCGATTCGCAGCACTTGGTTGCGGCCACGCGGGTCAATAGCCGGGTTTTCCAACAGCAACTCGCAGGAACTGGCCAGTACCATCAACGGCGTGCGCAGTTCGTGGCTGACATCGCTGGTGAACAGCTGCTCACGGGACAAGGCCGCGCGCAGGCGGCCCAGGGTGGCGTCGAAAGCCACGGCCAACTCGCCGACTTCATCGGCGGCGTAGTCCGGCGCCAGCGGCGGCGCCAAGCCAAGCAATTGGTCACGATGGCGCACCTGGCGGGCCAGACGCACCACCGGCGCCATCACCTTGCGGGCCAGCACCCAACCAAGGAAAACCGCCAGTGCGAGGCTGAGCACAAAGCCCACCAGCACCACGGCAAACAGCACGCGCTCGCGCTCTTCGAAATCGCTTTGGTCTTGCAGCAACACATACCGTCGGCCATCCACCACTTCAACCATGGCGTGGTACGACAGCGATTCGCGGAATACTTCGTGAAAGCCCGGCTCCAGGTGCCGAAGGTCTTTGGGCAGCTCGAAATCCCCAGGGCCGCCGCTGAAGTAAAACAGCTGGTCGGGCTCGGGCCGGTGGCTCCAGTCCTCGACACTGTCCATCAGCAACAGGCGCTGCAGGTCGCCGCCCAGGCCGGCCGAAATCAGTTTTTCTTCCACCAGGTGCACGGTCGCAATGATGCCCATGGCGAAGGCCCCCGCCACCAACGCACTCATCAAGGCAAAGGCGATGATGATCCGCTGGGCAAGGCTTTGCTTAAACTCCATCACGGCCCTCGGCCAGGCGATAACCCACACCGTGTACCGTTTGCAGCAACGGCTTGGCGAACGGCTTATCGATCACCTGACGCAATTGGTGAACGTGGCTGCGCAGACTGTCGCTGTCCGGGCAATCATCGCCCCACAGGGCTTCTTCGAGGATTTCGCGGCGCAGTACGTGCGGGCTTTTTTGCATCAACACGGCGAGCAGTTTCAGGCCCACCGGGTTGAGCTTGAGCAGGCGCCCTTCGCGGGTGACTTCCAGGGTATCAAGGTCGTAGCTCAAGTCACCGACTTGCAGGGCACGGCGCCCGCCGCCCTGGGCACGGCGCAAAACGGCTTCGATGCGCGCGGCCAGCTCGGACAAGGCAAAGGGTTTGAGCAGGTAGTCATCGGCGCCGGACTTGAAGCCCTGCAGCCGGTCATCCAATTGGTCGCGGGCGGTGAGCATGATCACCGGCGTGTCGCGGCGGGCGTCTTCACGCAGACGTTTGCACAGCGTGTAGCCATCGATACCGGGCAACATGATGTCGAGCACGATCAGGTCGTAATGCTCGGTGGCGGCCAGGTGCAGGCCCGACAAACCGTCCTGCGCGCAGTCCACGGTGTAGCCTTTTAGCCCCAGGTAATCGGCCAGGTTGGCCAGAATATCGCGGTTGTCTTCAACCAATAGAATTCGCATGGGCGGTGTCTCCGTACGCGGTAACGGCCTTGTTGGCTCGCGCAGCTTAAGGCCAAGTGTGGCTCAGGGATAGACCTTGAGGTCACGTCGATAAAGGTTTTCAACCAATTACATATTCCAACAAGTTTTTCACTATAGCTTCACAAACTGATTACAGTGTCAGGTCGAACATCGCGCCCATCGATATAAGGAATATGGACATGGGGTTTTTCAAAACAGCGCCTATGCGCTTTCTGCTGCTCGTCACCGCCACCTGGCTGGTGATTTTCCTGCTGACCCGCAGCGTGCTGCTGATCACCCATCTGGATGAAGTCGGTGGCAATTTGCTGCCGGTGTTTGGCGTGGGTTTGCTCTATGACCTGAGCTTCCTGGTGTATGCCGCCTTGCCGCTGGGCCTGTACCTGCTGCTGTGCCCGCCCGCGTTGTGGCGCCGCCGCGGCCATCGCTGGTTCCTGCAAGCGGTGCTCACCGCAAGCGTGTTCGCCATGCTGTTCACTGCGGTCGCTGAATGGTTGTTCTGGGATGAATTCGGTGTGCGCTTCAATTTTATTGCCGTCGACTACCTGGTGTATTCCAAGGAGGTATTGAACAACCTGCTGGAGTCCTACCCGATCGGCAAGCTGCTCAGTTTGTTGGCGATGCTGGCGATAGTCGTGAGCCTTGCCCTGCGCAAGCCGTTCAATGCGGCGATGAACGCCCCGCTCCCAGCCATGCGCGGCCGCTTGCTGAATGCCCTGTGCCTGTTGGTAGCTGCCGGTCTGAGTGTGCAATTGATCAGCCAGAACAGTCCGCGTGCCCAAGGCGGCAATGCCTACATGAACGAATTGGCGAGCAACGGCCCCTACCAATTTTTTGCCGCCTTTCGCAATAACGAACTCGATTACACGCAGTTCTACAAAAGCCTGCCAACCGAAGTTGTCGCCAAACAGTTGCGCGCAGAACTCAGTGAACCCAATGCGCACTTTATCGGCACAGACCCGCTGGATATCCGCCGCACTATCGACAACCCAGGCACATTGCGTAAACCCAACATCGTGCTGGTGACCATCGAAAGCTTCAGCGCCAAATACATGGGCAGCAATGGCGATGAGAACAACCTGACGCCCAACCTCGATGCGCTGCGTAAACAAAGCCTGTACTTCAATAACTTCTATGCCACCGGCACCCGCACTGACCGTGGGCTGGAAGCGATCACCTTGGCGATTCCACCCACGCCCGGCCGCTCGATCGTCAAGCGCATTGGCCGTGAAAGCGGTTTCGCAAGCCTTGGCCAACAACTCGGTGCCGTCGGTTACGACAGCGTGTTCGTCTACGGCGGGCGCGGTTACTTCGACAATATGAACGCGTTTTTCAGCGGCAACGGTTATCGGGTCGTCGACCAGAGCAGTGTGCCGGAAGCGGAAATTTCGTTTAAGAACGCGTGGGGCATGGCTGATGAAGACCTCTACCGGCAAACCCTGAAACTCGCGGATGCCGACTACGCCAAGCAGCAGCCTTTCCTGCTGCAACTGATGACCACGTCCAACCACCGTCCCTACACCTACCCGGACGGGCGCATTGATATCAAGTCCGGTAAAGGCCGTGACGGCGCCGTCAAATACACCGACCACGCTATTGGCGAGTTCCTCGACGCGGCACGCCAGAAACCCTGGTTCGATAACACGATTTTCGTGTTCGTCGCCGACCACACCGCCGGCAGTGCAGGCAAGGAAGACTTGCCGATCACCAACTACCAGATCCCGCTGTTCATCTATGCCCCCAAACTGATCGAAGCCCGGGAAAGCGCACAACTGGCCAGCCAGATCGACCTTGCGCCGACCTTGCTGGGCCTGATCAACCTGAGCTACGAGTCGACCTTTTTCGGCCGCAACCTGTTGCAGGACAACCCGTTGCCACCGCGCGTGGTGGTCGGCAACTACCAGTATCTGGGGCTGTTTGACGGCAAGGACCTGGCCATTCTAAGCCCACGCCAGGGCCTGCGTCGCCACGATCAAGCCCTGGGTGAAAGCCAGGAGCTGCGTGTAGGCAGTGATGATCCGTTGATCCAACGCGCAATCACCTACTACCAAGCGGCCAGCTATGGCTACACCCAACAATTGCTGAGCTGGAAGGGGCCGAAGGAAGTGCCCCCCACAATCAGCGTACGCTGACAGCTGCGCTCTGGCCCTTGCCTACCACAGGGCAAGGGCGTGACACTTGCGCCATCCTCCGGCGATGGCGCCTTTGCATGTCCGACTCCCTGTTGCTGATTGAAGATGACCGCCCATTGGCCGCGCTGACGGCCGAGTTCCTGCGCGCGGAGGGTTTTACCGTCGCCGTGGAGCACCGTGGTGATCGCGCCGCACAGCGCATTCTTGATGAAAAACCGGCACTGTTGATCCTCGATGTCATGTTGCCGGGCATCGACGGTTTTACCCTGTGCCGCCAGATTCGCGACAGCTACCCCGGGCTGATCCTGATGATGACCGCGCTGGATGAAAACGCCGAGCAATTAACCGGATTCGACGTGGGCGCCGACGACTACGTGGTCAAACCCGTCGACCCGCTGCTGTTGCTGGCCAGGGTGCGCTCGTTGCTGCGTCGTCACCGCCAGGCGCCCAATGCGTCTTATCAGTGGGGTGCGTTTCGGTTGGACCTTAATAGCCATTTCGCCTGGCTCGACGGTACGCCATTGCAATTCTCGGTGGCCGAGTTCGAACTGCTGGCGATTTTCGCCCGCCATAGCGGCGTGTTACTGACCCGCGAGAAACTCCTGCAAAGCTTACGCGGCCTGGAATACGACGGGCTTAACCGCTCCATTGATATGCGTGTGTCGCGCCTGCGCAAAAAGCTGATGACCCTGGCCTGCCCGGTGACCATCCAGACCATCACGGCCCAAGGCTACCTGTTTGTCGAAATCCCCCAGGCGGCCCAGCATGTTTAAACTGCGCCCCTGGATGGTGGCCGTGGCGGGCGCGGGCTGGACGAGCTTGACCCTTTATCTGTTGTGGCTGTGCACCAACGCCTCGGTGTTTGTCGGCGAGGACAGTTTTTTGCGTTTGATGGCCGGCCCAGGCTATTTGGTGGCCGAGCAGCTCAAAGGCTTGCCTGCCGAGAAACGTGAAGCGCGCATGGACATCCTGCGCGCGCACTTCCAGTACCCGGTAGAGCTGATCCCCTATGACGACGTCGAATTGCCGCCCGAAGCCATGGTCATGCTCGAACACCAGCAGCCAGCACTGAACAGCGACGAAGACATCAGCTACTTCCCGCTGGACGACGAAACCGTGATCCGATTCGGCCCTATGTGGGGCAGTGCCGAGGTCAAGGACCTGCTGAAATTTCCGATTTTCTGGATGACCGCCTGCGTCGCCGGCTTGCCGGTTTTGCTGTTGCTCGGCCTCGGTTTGCGTGCGTACCGACGGCATAACAAAGACCTGGCCACACTCAACACGTGCCTGGGCACGCTGGCACGCACGCCAAACGTGATGCTGCCCGCCCTGGGCAAGGAATGGACGCCGTTGCTGCTGACTTTGCAACAGCATGCGCGGGACATCAGCGCCATGAGCGAACGCCATCGCGAAGTCTCTCAAGCCGTCTCCCACGAACTGCGCACACCGCTGGCGCGCATGCGTTTCGCCCTTACGTTGCTGAGCAAGAGCGAAGACCCGCCGACCCGCGCACGCCTTCAGGAGCGCTTGCAAACCGATGTCGAAGAACTCGAAGCCCTGGTTCGCGCCAGCTTGGCCTTTGCGCGAATGGCCGGCGCGCCGACCGATTTGCAGCACGAACCCATCAACCTGCGTGATTGGCTGCACCAGGAGTTCGCCTTACTGGATGGGCACCACCGTCAATTAAGCCTGGAAACCGAGCCTGCACAGCTTGAACTGATCGGCGACCGTGCCCTGCTGCACTTGATCGTGCGCAACCTCTTGAGCAACGCCATCACCTATGCACGTGATCGAGTGTGCGTGAGCGCCACCTATCAGGGTGAGCAGCACTTGGTGCTGCATGTCGACGATGATGGCCCCGGTATATTGGCGGAGAACCGTGAAAAGATTTTCGAGCCTTTTGTGCGGCTTGCCATGGGCGGCGACGAACCCAGTGGCTTCGGCCTCGGCCTGGCGCTGGCCAAGCGCGCAACCCAGTGGCATCACGGTGAGTTGTCGGTAACCCGCAGCCCGCTGGGCGGCGCACGCATGAGCCTGATACTGCCGTTGCGCCCTCTTTAAAGCGCTGTTACAGCCTGTGACAGCCAAGCCATCCCATCGCCCGTAACCTCGCCAACTGAATCCCGGTTGGAGAGCCCTGTCATGCATCCCCGTAAGAAGCATTTGCCCACCTTGATGCTGTCGCTGTGCATCGTTGCCGGCGTGTTCGTGCCCGGTAATGCGTCGGCCTCGCGCCTGGCGGTTACGGACAAGCCATCACCACGGATGGAAGACAAACACGCTGGCGATCACACCGCCAATACGGCACGTCGGCCAACGGCGCAGGATGCGCTCCTCACCCCGCCACCTCGGAGGTGGCCCCGAGCCGCCGGCGTTGAGAAACTCACGCACCTGCCTGTCCCTGGCCCACTCAACCAAGCTGCTGCACCGCAACCCGTGGCACTTATGCCGGCTGCCCAAGTAACCCTGGCAAGGGGCATGACCTTCAGGAAGCTGTTGCGACGTCGTACATTGGGTTGAGATCAACACAGGCAGCCATGTGGGAGCCGGGCTTGCCCGCGATGCAGGCGACTCGGTATGTCTGGTGCACCGAGGTGATGCCATCGCAGGCAAGCCAGCTCCCACATGGGAGCTCCTGCATTTTGAATACTGTACAAAAAAGCCCCGCCTGCATCACTGCAGGCGGGGCTTTTTAATAGCTGGGTAAGGCTGGCTTACATCATGCCGCCCATGCCACCCATGCCGCCCATGTCTGGCATACCGCCGCCAGCTGCGCCTTCAGCCTTTGGCTTGTCAGCGATTGCAGCTTCGGTAGTCAGGATCAGGCTACCGATGGAGGCTGCTGCTTGCAGCGCGGAACGAGTCACCTTGGTAGGGTCCAGGATGCCCATTTCGATCATGTCGCCGTATTCGCCAGTCGCAGCGTTGTAACCGTAGTTACCTTTGCCGTTCTTGACTTCGTTGACCACAACGCTTGGCTCGTCGCCGGAGTTGGCAGCGATCTGACGCAGCGGCGCTTCAACGGCGCGACGCAGAACAGCGATACCGACGTTCTGGTCAGCGTTGTCGCCGGTCAGATCAGCCAGTGCTTCCAGAGCGCGGATCAGCGCAACGCCACCGCCAGGTACCACGCCTTCTTCAACGGCTGCACGGGTTGCGTGCAGGGCGTCTTCAACGCGGGCTTTCTTCTCTTTCATTTCAACTTCGGAACCGGCGCCAACCTTGATCACTGCAACGCCGCCGGACAGCTTGGCCAGACGCTCTTGCAGTTTTTCACGGTCGTAGTCGGACGAAGTCTCGGCAACCTGGGCACGGATCTGAGTGATGCGAGCCTGGATGTCCTGCTCAACGCCAGCACCGTCAACGATGATGGTGTTTTCTTTGGAGATGGTCACGCGCTTGGCGCTACCCAGGTTTTCCAGGGTGGCGCTTTCCAGGCTCAGGCCGATCTCTTCGGAGATAACGGTACCGCCGGTCAGAACGGCGATGTCCTGCAGCATGGCCTTGCGACGGTCGCCGAAGCCTGGCGCCTTGACGGCGGCGACTTTAACGATGCCACGCATGTTGTTCACAACCAGAGTCGCCAGGGCTTCGCCTTCAACGTCTTCGGAAACGATCAGCAGTGGGCGGCCGGCTTTGGCAACGGCTTCCAGCACTGGCAGCATTTCGCGGATGTTCGAGATCTTTTTGTCGACCAGCAGGATCAGCGGGCTGTCCAGCTCGGCAACCATGGTCTCAGGCTTGTTGACGAAGTACGGGGACAGGTAGCCACGGTCGAACTGCATGCCTTCTACAACCGACAGTTCGTTTTCCAGGCCAGTGCCTTCTTCAACGGTGATCACGCCTTCTTTACCGACTTTTTCCATGGCTTCGGCAATGATGTCGCCGATGGAGTTGTCGGAGTTGGCGGAGATGGTGCCTACCTGAGCGATAGCCTTGGTGTCGGCGCATGGCTTGGACAGCTTTTTCAGCTCAGCAACGATGGCGATGGTCGCCTTGTCGATGCCGCGCTTGAGGTCCATCGGGTTCATGCCGGCAGCGACGGCCTTGTAGCCTTCGTTGACGATGGCCTGAGCCAGTACGGTAGCGGTGGTGGTGCCGTCGCCTGCGTCATCGTTGGCACGGGAGGCAACGTCTTTGACCAGCTGCGCGCCCATGTTTTCGAAACGGTCTTCCAGTTCGATTTCTTTGGCTACCGAAACGCCGTCCTTGGTGATGGTCGGAGCGCCGAAGCTCTTCTCGATAACCACGTTACGGCCTTTAGGACCCAGGGTCGCTTTTACCGCGTCAGCCAGGATGTTGATACCGGTGAGCATTTTCTTGCGGGCGGAATCGCCGAATTTAACTTCTTTAGCAGCCATGATCGATATTCCTTAAATACTTTGTAGTAACGGGAAAATGAGCGGGGAATCAGTCTTCCAGAACGGCGAGAATCTCGTTCTCAGCCATGACCAGCAGGTCTTCGCCGTCGACTTTCACAGTGTTGCTGCCGGAGTAAGGGCCGAAAACAACCTTGTCACCCACTTTTACGGCCAGCTCACGTACTTGACCGTTTTCCAGCGTCTTGCCCGGGCCTGCAGCGAGAATCACACCGTGGTTGGCTTTTTCAGCAGCCGAACCTGGCAGAACGATACCGCCAGCGGTTTTCTTTTCTTCTTCGCTGCGACGGATTACGACGCGGTCGTGCAGAGGACGAAGCTTGCTCATTGTCGATCTCTCCTAATTGTGTTTTTCATCGGCCGGTATCGATACCGGCAAGTTGTATTCCGGCGGTGCCGGTCGCGCCTCGCCAAGCAAGACGCGGAAGTCTGTCTGGTGTCGCCACCAGAAACCTTGCGGTGACCGTTACATAAGGGCGCATAAGCTTATTACAAGAGGCCGCGACGGAAATTTTTTACGAATGCCGGGCGGCAAAAGCAACACGGCACCCAAAGGCGCCGTGCAGGTCATGCGGTTATTTGCTGTCGCGGTGTTCGAACTCGCCTTCGATCACATCCCCTTCACGCCCCAACGGCTGGCGTGGCGCCGGGCCGCCACGGGGTTGCAGGTCATCGGCGAAGGCGCGCTGGCGGATCGCCGCTTCTTCAGCTCGCTGGCGCATCTTGCCGGCCAGCAGCTTGCGGGTGAACGGCAGCAGCATGACCATGCCGACCACGTCGCTGATAAAGCCTGGCAGGATCAACAGGCCACCGGCCAAGGCCATCATCAGGCCTTCAAGCATGGTCTGAGCAGGCAGTTCGCCGCGGTTCAGGCTTTCACGCGCACGCAGCGCCGTGGCCAGGCCGGCGACGCGCAGCACCAGGACGCCGAGCATCGAGCCGAGAATAATCAGCAACAGTGCCGGGAAAAACCCGATGGCACTGCTGACTTGAACAAATACGAACAGCTCCAACACCGGGAACAGCAGAAAGAGCAATAAAAAAGGGCGCATCAAATGGTTCCTCAACGCAAGAATGCCTTGCCAGTCCACCTTAAATGACGTCGCCGTTTCGTGAATTCAAGCGCTGACGGCTTCTTTTTTCGGCCAGACCTCAGCGTGAGCCAATGAAACCAGGGCTTCGCGCACTTGTGTCGGCGTGTTGCAAGGCTCGGCAAACGGCAGCCAATACAAGGACTGGCCGATGCGCAGGTGCATGCCCTCGCCGTCGATACCGGCCAATTGCGCAGGTTCGGTGGTCGGCAGGCCGGTCAGCTCCACATAGTGGGCGATGGCCTTGGTGTGATCGCTGTTCATGTGCTCGATCATGCTGCGCTCGGCTTTGCCCGCAAACGGGTTGGCCAGGGTGAGCTGGTCGACCCAGTGAATCGCGCCAAAGCCGCCGATGTAACGGTGACGCACCGGCTTGAGCACCCAGAAGTCAAAATCGTGGGCCTTGTGGTAGTTGGCCGAATCCGGGAAGTAGCGGTAATAGCGCTCGGCGGCGGCTTCAATCGCAGCCTCATCCTCAAGCTTTTCGGCTTCGGCCAGGTAGGTCAGGCGCCCTACCGCTTGCACGTCATCGGCTTCGCGCTCACCCACCAGCAGCGAGCACTTGGGGTCTTTCTGCAGGTTGTGGGTGTGCTGGGCGATGCGGCTGATCAGGATGATCGGCTGGCCCTGCGCGTCGAGGCAGTACGGCACCACTGAGCCGAAGGGAAAACCCGGCATGGCTTTGGACAATGTGGAGAGCGCTCCACGGTATTCCTTGAGCAACAGCTCTCGGGCGTTCTTGGCAACCTGCGTGCTCACGGTATGACTCCTCGGGTGTTCAGCCGCCCACAGCCTATGGCGTCTATGGGAATGAATCTCAACACAAGGTAATCAATATCGGCGCGGGTTGCCAGAGTGTCCGTTGCTGGTTTTACCGGGTTGCTTTACCAGGCGACGCCGAAGCCTGCGGTGTAACGGGTCTTGTCCAAGCTGCTTTGCGATTCGCCATTAATGATGTCGCGCTCGGCCTTGAGGTTGAGCGACGCCCACTCGGTGACTTTGTAGCGCAGGCCCATTTCCGCATCCAGGGAGTAATCGGACGGCCCGGCCAGCGGCTTGCCCACTTCACCGTTAGTGAAGAATTCCACGGTCTTGCCCACCAGGTAGCGGTTGTAGCTCCACTTCATGGCCAGGGAATAGAAGTTGCTCTTGCGATCGTCCGAATACTGGTAATCGGTGCGGTTGACCAGCGAGCCGAGGGAGAACGCGCCCAGCTCATCGTCCCAGAACTGGTAGCCAGGGCCAGTACCCACGGTGCGCTGGCGGGACAGGTCTTCAACCTTGTCACGCTTGTAGGTCAGGCGGCCCTGCCAGTACCAATGCTCGGTGATGAAGCGGTCCAGGTCATATTCGAGCGACCAGTTATCAGTGGTGGTCACGTCATCCTGGAACTCGCGGTTGTATTCGCCCTGGGCGGTATGCCGCCACTGGCCGTGACGCGCGGTGGTCTTGAAGTCGATGTCGTAGTCGTTGGTGTCCTTGTCGGCGCGTTTGTAGTCCAGCGCCAGGTCGACATTGCCCTTCCACACCAGGTCTTCGATCACAGGCTTTGGCTTGATGATCTGCTGGATGCTGGCCAAGTCCACGGTTTTCGGCGCTTCGCCATTGGTCAGGGTGACCTTGCCATCCTCCGCCGCTTTCAGGGATTTGGCCTTTTCACCGGTGTAAGCGTCCTGCTTGACCAGCAGTTCCTGGTCGCTTTCCAGGGTCTTGACCTGCTTCCAATCCACCGGGATGGCCCCTGCGTAGTTGGTCTGAATCAGCAATTTGCCACCGTCGAAGACTTTGATCTTGCCGGTCAGGCGGTCACCGTTCTTCAACCAGATGGTGTCGGCGAGCAGGGGCGTGGAGGCGCTGAGAACAGCAAGGCAGAGCAGGGTTCTGGACAACATAAGCGAATTCGAGGCTCGAAAATGGCGAAAAAGGGGCGTTATCGTGTTAGATAGCTTGGACTGACTCAAGGATTTATATTGAGTTCAATTCTCAACGGCATGATTACAGACGTTTCTTACAAAAACACCTCTTTATAAAGACGCGGCGATGCCCACACCTCACTCACCCGAAGACGCCCCCCAAAGCCCCGCAGACATGCGCCGAACGGCCCTGTACCTGACCCTGGCGCAAGTGCCCGAAGGTTGCGTGGTGAGTTACGGCGAGTTGGCGCACCTGGCCGGCCTGGGCCGTGCTGCCCGCTGGGTCGGGCGCACGCTCAGCCAACTGCCGGAGGACACCCGTCTGCCCTGGCATCGGGTATTGGGTGCCGGTGGTCGGATAAGTCTGCCGGTGGGCAGCGCTTCAGGCGACGAACAACGTGCGCGTTTGCGCAGTGAAGGCGTCAGTATCCTGAACAATCGCGTTGATATTCAGCGTCATGGCTGGCGCCCGGTAGAGCACAGCGGTTAGAGTGCGCGCTTTGTTTCCGCAAATCTGAGGCAGACTCCAGCCCATGCCCCGTAAAACCTGGCGCGCCGCGCTCGCCGCCTATGCCAGCCCTTCGACGTTAGTCCTGTTGTTGCTCGGCTTCGCCGCCGGCTTGCCTTACATGTTGGTGTTTTCGACGCTATCTGTGTGGTTGCGCGAGGCCGGTGTGGCCCGCGAGACCATCGGCTATGCGAGCCTGATCGGCCTGGCCTATGCGTTTAAATGGGTCTGGTCGCCGCTGCTCGACCAATGGCGCCTGCCGCTGCTCGGCAAACTGGGACGACGTCGCTCCTGGCTGGTACTTGCCCAGACGCTGGTGATCCTCGGGTTGATCGGCATGGGTTTCTGCGACCCGCAAAAGCACTTGTCCTGGCTGATCGCCATTGCCGTTATCGTAGCCTTTGCCTCCGCCACCCAAGACATTGCGGTAGACGCCTATCGCCTGGAAATAGCCGACGACAGCCGCCAGGCCGCGCTGGCTGCCAGCTATATGTCCGGCTATCGCATCGCCGCACTGCTGGCCACCGCCGGCGCGCTGTTCTTTGCCGAAGGTTTCGGTTCCACCGGCTTCAACTATAAACACTCGGCCTGGACCGGTACTTACGTGCTGTTCGGCGTGCTGATGATCCCGGCACTGCTGACCACCTTCTTCATGCGTGAACCCGATGTGCCACTGCGCACCCAATTGCAGGCCGGGCGCTACAGCTTTGCGCATCAGCTTGTCTCGGTCTTTGTGCTGATCGTGCTGTTGGTGTCGGTCCCGGCGATGTTCACCCAGTTGTACAACACCGATTTCGCCAGCGTGCTGTTCCACGGCGTGAGCCTGTGGGAGCTGCTGATGGAAGATCGCGCGTTCCTGCGCGCCATCCTGTACATCATCCTCACCACCCTGTGCCTCTCGGCCATGGGCCGCCGGGGTTTGGCGCCGGTGCTGACGCCGGTCAACGACTTTATCCTGCGGTATCGCTGGCAGGCGCTGCTGCTGCTCGGGCTGATTGCGACCTATCGCATGTCCGACACGGTAATGGGCGTGATGGCCAACGTGTTCTACATCGACCAGGGCTTTACCAAGGACCAGATCGCCGGGGTCAGCAAGATCTTCGGCCTGATCATGACCCTACTCGGCGCCGGTATGGGCGGCCTGTTGATTGTGCGCTTCGGCATCTTGCCGATCCTGTTTATCGGCGGCATTGCCTCGGCGGCCACCAACCTGCTGTTCGTGATGCTTGCCGACATGGGCCCGGACCTGCAGATGCTGATCTTCACCATCTCCCTGGATAACTTCAGTTCGGGGCTGGCCACTTCGGCGTTTGTCGCCTACCTGTCGAGCCTGACCAACCTCAAGTTCTCCGCCACCCAATACGCGCTGCTCAGCTCGATCATGCTGTTGCTGCCGCGCCTGATTGGTGGCTACTCGGGCGTGATGGTAGAGAAGTTCGGTTATCACAACTTCTTCATCATCACTTGCCTGCTGGGTGTGCCGACGCTGTTCCTGATTGCGCTGCACTGGTTTCAGGAAAGCCGACGGGCGCGGTTGAATCCTCCCGCAGAAGACTGACCCACCTCAGCCAATGTGGGAGCTGGCTTGTTGTGGCGAGCAAGCTTGCTTGCGCTGGGGTGCGAAGCGCCCCCAAAATGCCGGTGACTGCTGCGCAGTCAAACGGGAGCAAGCTCCCTCGCCACAGCAAGCGCCCTCTCCATAGCAAGCCAGCTCCCACACACGCTCTACTCCACCAGAAACACCGCCACGACCTCACGCCTGTACTCCAGCGACAACCGCCCGTACAATCCCAAGTCATTTCAAGTCCAAGCAACCGACAACGGCCTACCATGCGTACCAGTCAATATTTGCTCGCCACACAGAAAGAAACGCCTTCCGACGCGGTTGTGATCAGCCATCAGCTGATGCTGCGCGCCGGCATGATCCGCAAACTGGCCTCCGGCCTGTACACCTGGCTGCCCATGGGCTTGAAGGTGATGCGCAAGGTCGAAGCCATCGTTCGCGAAGAAATGAACGCCGCCGGCTCTCTGGAAGTGTTGATGCCGAGCACGCAACCGGCTGAGCTGTGGCAGGAATCCGGGCGCTGGGAAGAGTACGGCCCTGAGTTGCTGCGCTTCAAGGATCGTCATGGCCGCGATTTCTGCGCCGGCCCGACCCATGAAGAAGTGATCACTGACCTGATGCGCAACGAGTTGAGCAGCTACAAGCAGCTGCCGTTGAACCTGTATCAGATCCAGACCAAGTTCCGTGACGAAATTCGCCCACGCTTCGGTTTGATGCGCGGCCGCGAATTCATCATGAAGGATGCCTACTCGTTCCACGCCGACCAGGCGTCCCTGCAGGCCACCTACGACCGCATGCACACCGCCTACTGCAACGTGTTCACGCGCCTGGGCCTGAAGTTCCGTCCGGTTGAAGCGGACAACGGCTCCATCGGCGGCGCCGGCTCCCACGAGTTCCACGTGCTGGCCGAGTCCGGCGAAGACGATATCGTGTTCAGCAACGGTTCCGACTACGCGGCGAACATCGAGAAAGCCGAAGCCGTGCCACGGGAAACGTCCCGCGCCGCACCGGCTGAAGAACTGCGCCTGGTGGACACGCCAGAGACCAAGACCATCGCGGCCCTGGTGGAAAAATTCAATCTGCCGATTGAAAAGACCATCAAGACCCTGATCGTGCGCGCCGAAGAAGAAGGCAAGCTGATCGCCCTGGTGATCCGTGGCGACCACGAACTCAACGAAATCAAGGCTGCCCAGCAACCTGGCGTGGCCAGCCCGCTGGTCATGGCCACCGATGCCGAACTGCGCGACGCCATTGGCGCAGGTGCTGGTTCGCTGGGCCCGCTGAACCTGCCGTTGCCGATCATCATCGACCGTTCGGTCGAGCTGATGAGCGACTTCGGTATCGGCGCCAACATCGATGACAAGCACTACTTCGGCGTGAACTGGGAGCGTGACTTGCCGGTTCCGACCGTGGCCGACCTGCGTAACGTGGTGGCCGGTGACCCAAGCCCGGATGGCAAGGGCACCCTGGAAATCAAGCGCGGCATCGAAGTCGGGCACATCTTCCAGCTGGGCAACAAGTACAGCAAGGCGATGAAGTGCGAAGTGCTGGGCGAGAACGGCAAGCCGATCACCCTGGACATGGGCTGCTACGGCATTGGCGTATCACGCGTGGTTGCCGCTGCCATCGAGCAGAACAACGACGAGAAAGGCATCATCTGGAGCGACGCCCTGGCACCGTTCCAGATCGCCCTGGTACCGCTGCGCTACGACAACGAGCAAGTACGCGAAGCCACCGACAAACTGTATGCCGAACTGACGGCTGCCGGTTTTGAAGTGCTGCTCGATGACCGGGACAAGAAAACCAGCCCGGGCATCAAGTTCGCCGACATGGAACTGATTGGCATCCCGCACCGTATCGTGGTCAGTGACCGCGGCCTGGCGGATGGCAATCTGGAATACAAGAGCCGGACCGAAGCCGAAGCCCAACCGTTGCCGGTGGCTGACGTGCTGTCTTTCCTTCAGGCGCGTATTCGTCGCTGAAAACCAGATCAAGAGAAGTCATGTTCAAGCGAAACACCAGAGCCCTGGGGGGCGCCGCCTTGTGCGGCGCCCTGCTGGTCAGCGGCTGCGCCAATCAAATGTCGCAACGCAGCGAGCACGAGGAGCGGGTCGAGCGAAAGTTGCTCGATCACAGCCTGCAAATCGATGTAGGCGAACCCAAAGTGCTGGAACTGCCGCAACGCCGGGTTCGCATTCACGAGCAGAAGACCTTTGAGGTCACCGAGTTCGAAGTCACCCGCCGTTACGATCGCTACACCCCCTACCAGCCCTGGCGCAAACTCTATGAGATGCCTTTGGGTGCTGTTGCACTGGTAGCGGGCGCGGGCGCCAACGTGGTGAATGTCTTCGCCCTCGGCAACCTGCCCACCAGCATGACGCGCGACTGGCTGAGCTACGGCGTGGACGGCATCAACCCGTTCATGAACGTGCAATCCCACGGCCGTGCGCAACAGAACCTGGCGGGTATCGATGAAGTGCAGCGCGACAAGCGCACGGAGTATTCGAGCCTTCCCTGGAGCGAGCGCCCGGTGCAAGTTACCGCCGGCAAGCAGACCCATGAGCTGACCACCGACCGCGATGGCGTACTGCGCCTGAACCTGTTGGACAGCCCATTTGCCGAGCAGGACCTGAACCGCGTCAGCACCTTGAAGATCAGCGTGGAAGATGGCCAGGACGATGTGCATTCCGACTCGACCCTGGCGATCAGCAACACCCTGCGCGGCAAGTTGCTCGAAGCCCATGGCCTGATCTACGACGACTTGGAAGATGACGAAGTGAACCAATGGGTGCACCGGGTCAAGCGCCTGTCGGAGCTGGGCCTGGAGGAAGAAGCCAGCGAGCTGGAACAAAGCCTGATCGAATTGACGCGCAATGATCCGGAGTTGCAGCAGGAGTTTCTGCAGGCGCTGACCAAGGATGCGGGAAGACTCGTCGCAGATCCTGGGGCACGCTGAGACTTCAGGCTGGATAAAAATCAAAATGTGGGAGCTGGCTTGCCTGCGATAGCGGTGTATTAGTCACAACATCAGTGACTGACACTGCGCTATCGCAGGCAAGCCAGCTCCCACATTTTTTTGATCCGGTTTCTACCAGGGAAATTGAAGCTGCTCGTTACCGCTGCTCAGGTCCAGCAACCGCACCCCAATCCCCAACAACCGCACCGGCTTCCCGCCCCGGTTAAACGCCTGGGTCAACAGCTGTTGATAACTCTCCAGATCCCGCCCTGCCCCGGCCTGCTCCAGCGTCGTCTGGGTAAAGTCATGAAACTTCACCTTAACGAACGGCTTGCCCGCGCGGTAGCTACTGTCTATACGCGCCATGCGCCCTGCCAGGGTTTCCATCAGCTCAGGCAGTTTCGCCAGGCAACTTGAGAGATCCGGCAGGTCCACGTCGTAGGTATTTTCCACGCTGATCGATTGTCGGCGGCTGTCGTTCTGCACCACACGGTCATCAATCCCACGAGCCAGGCCCCAGAGCCGCTCGCCAAAACTGCCGAATTCACGCACCAGCGCCAGCTTGTTCCACTCGCGCAGTTGCAGGCAGTCTTCGATGCCCAGGCGCGCCAGCTTGTCGGCGGTGACCTTGCCGACACCGTGCAGCTTTTTCACTGGCAACTGCGACACAAAGTCTTCGACCTGATCCGGGGTGATCACAAACAGGCCGTTGGGTTTTTTCCAGTCGCTGGCGATCTTGGCCAGAAACTTGTTCGGCGCCACGCCCGCAGACACGGTGATGTGCAACTGGTTGGAGACTCGGCGGCGGATGTCCTGGGCGATGCGCGTGGCACTGCCGCCAAAATGCGGGCAGTCGGAGACATCCAGGTAAGCTTCGTCCAGCGACAACGGCTCGATCAGGTCGGTGTAGTCGCGAAAGATCGTCTGGATTTCCTTCGACGCTTCTTTATAAGCATCCATGCGCGGTTTGACGATGGTCAGGTCCGGGCACAGCTTCAAGGCGTGACGCGATGACATGGCCGAGCGCACGCCGTATGCCCGCGCCTCATAGTTGCAGGTTGCAATCACCCCGCGCCTGTCTGCCGAGCCGCCGACCGCCAGGGGCTTTTGCGCCAGGCTCGGGTCGTCGCGCATCTCGATGGCGGCGTAGAAGCAATCACAGTCGACGTGGATGATTTTGCGCTGCGTCATATAAACAGAGGGTGTAATCCAACGGGCGGCCAGTATCGCACTCACTCCTGTATATAGCACCAGTAGTTTGAATCTGCCGTTTGAGCGGTAGTAAATTTCCCAGATGAATTTATTTTCTCAATCGAAATCTACCCACCAATAGAGCCCAAACCCTTGGCCAGACTGGCCCCGAGGCCGTTTGAAGCCCACCTTGGAGAGCTAACCGATTGAACCACAAGCGCTTTTCTTCAATTCACAGGTTGACACACCTGCGTTCCTCTGTAGAATGCCGACACACAGACGCGGGATGGAGCAGTCTGGTAGCTCGTCGGGCTCATAACCCGAAGGTCGTCGGTTCAAATCCGGCTCCCGCAACCAAACATCAAAAAAGGCTACTCGAAAGAGTGGCCTTTTTTGTGCGTGCCTGTTTTAGCCCTGTATGAAAATTGTAAGACAGAAAAAACGTTGCCCACCCTGCACTTACCGCACAAGGTGGCTGTGGAGTGACTAATTTCCACTTATTTGACCCATCAGACTATTAACGGTTGACACCTCGCCGTTGGGCTGTAGAATGCCGCCCACAGACGCGGGATGGAGCAGTCTGGTAGCTCGTCGGGCTCATAACCCGAAGGTCGTCGGTTCAAATCCGGCTCCCGCAACCAAACATCAAAAAAGGCTACTCGAAAGAGTGGCCTTTTTTGTATCCGGTGAAAAAGTTCTTCTGAAACAATGGTATGGCATCTTTCATGAAACCGTATTCGGTTTGCAGAGTCCATGTCATTGCAAGCTATGCTCAGTGCTCAAGCTCGACCCTCTACGACCAATGGCCGCTGTCGCCGCCCCCGACGATAAGCGTTAATATTTGTAATTATTTTGTCCATAGGGATTGGTAACTTGGCTGGATACCTCCATCCTGTCGCGCACAATCCACGAGGTGATTGATGCGCGCCAACTCGTCTGAACCACAAGACACCGTCACAGCGGAACAACCGATCACTCCCACCCGTTTGCGATGGCTGGATCTGTTGAGCAAATACCGTCAACCCATTGGGCTGGCCGTCACCCTGTTGCTGTTCGCTATCGCCCTGATCGCCTGCCGACACTTGCTGCTGGAACTGGACCTTTACGCGCTCCACGACTCGATCCTGGAAGTGCCCAAGCCTGCCTTGCTCGGCGCATTTGCCGCCGCGGTCGCAGGTTTCATCATTCTATTGGGCTACGAATTCTCCGGCGCACGTTATGCCGGCGTGAAGCTGCCGGCCAAGACCCTGGCCATGGGTGGCTTCACCGCCTTTGCCATCGGCAATGCCATTGGGTTGTCGATGCTTTCGGGCGGTTCAGTACGCTACCGTTTATATGCACGCCATGGCATCGGTGCCTCGGAAGTGGCGCACATGACCGTGTTTGCCAGCCTGGCCTTGGGCACCGCCCTGCCGCCGTTGGCCGCACTGGCCACCTTGAGCAACTTGCCCGCGGCCTCGACCTACCTGCATTTGTCCCAAGGTTTGCTCGGTGGCATCGCCGGCGCGGTATTGCTGCTGTCAGTCGCACTGTGCATCGGTATTTATCGCCGGCGCCTGCCGGAACAACCTTACCCGGACAACCTGCTGGTCAAGGCCGGGCGTCGCACGCTGCGCCTGCCGGGCCGCCGCCTGACCTTCCTGCAACTGATCATCACCGCGCTGGATGTGGCCGCTGCCGCCACCGTCCTTTATATGTTGCTGCCGGAAGCGCCGCCGTTCGGCCCGTTCCTGCTGGTGTATTTGCTGGCCCTGGCTGCCGGTGTACTCAGCCATGTGCCGGGTGGCGTGGGCGTGTTCGAGGCAATTCTGCTGGCCGCGTTTGCCGACAAACTCGGCGCCGCGCCATTGGCCGCCGCCCTGCTGTTGTACCGGATGATCTACGTGGTTCTGCCGCTGCTGATCGCCTGTATCTTCCTGTTGGTCAACGAAGCCCAGCGCCTGTTCCAGACCCAGCAAAGCCTGCGGGTTGCTTCGGGCCTGGCGGCGCCGGTGCTGGCCGTACTGGTTTTTTTGTCCGGCGTGGTCCTGCTGTTTTCCGGCGCCACGCCGGAAATCGACTCACGCCTGGAAAACATCGGCTTCCTGATTCCCCACCGCCTGATTGATGCCTCGCACTTCGGTGCCAGCCTGATCGGCGTGTTGTGCCTGCTGCTCGCCCAAGGCCTGCGTCGACGTTTGTCGGCGGCCTGGATGCTGACCATGGTGCTGCTGCTGACCGGCGCCCTGCTCTCGCTGCTCAAAGGCTTCGACTGGGAAGAAGCCAGCCTGATGATCATGACGGCTGTGCTGCTGGCGATCTTCCGTCGCTCGTTTTACCGCGCCAGCCGCCTGACTGAGCTGCCGTTCTCGCCGCTGTACCTGGTGGCCAGTGTCTGTGTGCTGGGCGCCTCGATCTGGCTGCTGCTGTTTGCCTATCAAGACGTGCCGTACAGCCATCAGCTATGGTGGCAGTTCACCCTGGACGCCAACGCCCCACGGGGCCTGCGTTCATTGCTGGGTGCGGCGGTGTTGCTGGTGATCGTGTCGTTGACCTGGCTGTTGCGCACTGCGCGCCCGGTCATTCACTTGCCGACACCGGATGAGCTGGAGCGCGCCACCAAGATCCTGATGGCCTCCTCGCAACCCGACGGCGGCCTGGCGCTGACCGGCGACAAGGCGTTGCTGTTCCACCCCAACGATGAAGCCTTCCTGATGTACGCCCGTCGCGGGCGCAGCCTGGTGGCCCTGTACGACCCGATCGGCCCGACTCAGCCCCGCGCGGAGATGATCTGGCAGTTCCGCGACCTGTGCGATATCCATCACGCGCGCCCAGTGTTCTATCAAGTACGCGCCGAGAACCTGCCGTACTACATGGACATTGGCCTCACCGCGATCAAGCTGGGCGAAGAAGCCCGCGTCGACCTCAAACGCTTTGACCTGGAAGCCAAGGGCAAAGAGATGAAAGACCTGCGCTACACCTGGAACCGTGGCACCCGGGACGGCCTGTCCCTGGAGATCTGCGACCCGGGCCAGGCGCCGATGGATGAGCTCAAAGTCATTTCCGATGCGTGGCTGACCGGCAAGAACGTGCGGGAAAAGGGCTTCTCCCTCGGACGTTTCAGTGACGACTACCTCAAGCACTTTCGCATCGCGATCATTCGCTTCGAAGGGCGCCCGGTAGCCTTCGCCAACCTGCTCGAGACCTACAACCATGACCTGGCCAGTCTCGACCTGATGCGTGCGCACCCGGACGCGCCGAAGCTGACCATGGAATTCATGATGGTTGGCCTGATTCAACATTATAAGAACCATGACTACGCCCGCTTCAGCCTCGGCATGGTGCCGTTGTCGGGCCTGCAACCGCGCCGTGGTGCGCCGCTGACCCAACGCCTGGGCTCGATGGTGTTCCGCCGCGGCGAGCAACTGTATAACTTCCAAGGTTTGCGCCGCTTCAAAGACAAGTTCCAGCCTGACTGGGAACCCCGTTATATGGCCGTGCCCGCAGGACTTGATCCGCTGGTGGCACTGGCCGATACCGCCGCCCTGATTGCGGGCGGCTTGACTGGATTGGTGAAACGCTGATGATTCGACGCTCCTGGCGGTATGTATTGGCCTTAGTAGTGCTGCTCGCGCTGATCGCGGCGGGTGGCTTTTGGTACTGGAACCGCCCTGCCCCGCAACCGATCCTGGAACAACTGCCCCAGGCCGACGGTTCGGTGATGACCCGTGTGACGCCTAACGGCTCGGCCAAGGCCCGCGTGGCCGTGGCTGTAATGGCCGATGAGACCTTGAGCGACAGCCAACTGATTGCCCTGAGCCAGGGCGGCTCGGCGCAAATCGTTCAAGTGATCCTGCCAAAAGATGACTGCAAGTTGCAGGAACAAGCCCTGCAAAGCGCCCTGGCCCAGCTTAAAGGCCCGGCGACGCTGGTCAGCGGCATCGGCCCTGGCGCCGCGCTCGCCTGGCGCTGGCTGGCCACACAGAACGACGACAAGGCCAACGCCATCTCCGTCGGCTTCGCCCTGGTTCAGAAAGGTTGCAAGGACCCACTGCCGAAGACCTCTGCCCATGGCAATTGGCTGGTGGCGTGGAACGATAACCCTGACGATGAAAGCGCCAGTTTCGTACGCGATACACCGCGCGCGACTACCAGCATCAGCGACTACGACATTCACTACCCACAAGTACTGAACAACGAACTGCGCAAGCAATTGGTCGGTTCGGACAACGGCGGCTTGGCGATTCCGGTGGTCGAAGTACCGGCTGGCCAAGCCAAGGACACCGTTACCTTGTTCCTCTCCGGTGATGGCGGCTGGCGTGACCTGGACCGCGATGTGGCCGGTGAAATGGCCAAGATCGGCTACCCGGTGGTCGGCATCGACACCCTGCGCTACTACTGGCAGCACAAGACCCCGGAACAAAGCGCCAAAGACCTCACCGAGCTGATGCAGCACTACCGCCAGAAGTGGGGCACCAAGCGCTTCGTACTGACCGGCTATTCGTTCGGCGCCGACGTACTGCCAGCGATCTACAACCGCATGCCGGAAAGCGAACAGCAGCGTGTCGACGCCATTATCCTGCTCGCATTCGCACGCACTGGCAGCTTTGAAATCGAAGTGGAAGGCTGGCTGGGCAATGCCGGCAAAGAGGCCGCCACTGGCCCGGAAATGGCCAAGCTGCCAGCCGATAAAGTGGTGTGCATCTACGGTGCTGAAGAAGTCAACGAGAGTGGTTGCACCGACACCACTGCCGTAGGCGAGGCTGTGAAGCTGCCGGGCGGGCATCACTTTGATGAGAACTACCCGGCGCTGGCTCAGCGTTTGGTGGATATCATTGTGAAGCATCAGGCCAAAGACAAAACTGAGTAATCCAAGGCTGCCCACAAAGCTGAACGTGGGCACCTCTGTGGGAGCTGGCTTGCCTGCGATAGCATCACCTCGGTCTGTCTGATAGACCGAGGCGTCCGCATCGCAGGCAAGCCAGCTCCCACACAAGCCCGCTCCCGCAGTTGTTTTGTGGTGTGGCTCAGACTCAGCGCGGTTCGATATGCGCAATCATCAGTTGCACAGTTTCATTGCCACGAAACTCGTTCACATCCAGCTTGTAGGCCAATTCCACCCAACGCACCGTCGGGTTCGGCCACACCTCACGGTCCACACCAAATGCAATGCCGTCGAGCTTCACTGACCCGCATTCGCTCTTGAGCACCACTTTAAGGTGCCGCTCGCCAACCACACGCTGTTCAACCAACTGAAACACACCGTGAAACAACGGCTCGGGAAAGTGCTGGCCCCATGGCCCGGCATGGCGCAGTGCGCGCGCCAACTCGAGGTGAAACTCTTCCACCGCTAACGTGCCGTCCGTCAGCAGGCGACCGGTGAGGTCTTCTTCACGCAGCTGCCGGCGCACTTCGGCATCAAAGGCTTCGGCAAACAGCGGGAAGTTTTCCTCGGGCAAGGTCAGGCCGGCGGCCATGGCATGGCCGCCGTATTTGGCGATCAGGTTAGGATGCTGGCTGGCGACCACCGCGAGGGCATCACGGATGTGAAAACCCTGCACAGAGCGCCCCGAGCCCTTGAGCAGGCCGTCACCGGCATCGGCGAAGGCGATGGTCGGGCGGAAATACCGCTCTTTCATACGCGAGGCCAGAATACCGATCACACCTTGGTGCCATTCAGGGTCGAACAGGCACAAGCCGTAAGGCATCGACTCCACCGGCAAGTCCTTGAGCTGGGCCAGGGCCTCGCGCTGCATGCCTTGTTCGATGGATTTGCGGTCCTGGTTCATGCCGTCCAACTGCGCGGCCATTTCCCGCGCCGCCGCCACGTCGCTGGTGAGCAGGCATTCGATGCCCAGGCTCATATCATCCAGGCGCCCGGCTGCATTGAGGCGTGGCCCGAGGATAAAACCGAGGTCGGTGGAGGTGATACGCGCCGCATCGCGCTTGGCCACTTCGAGAATCGCCTTGATCCCCGGCCGCGCACGCCCGGCACGAATACGCTCCAGGCCCTGATGCACCAGAATGCGGTTGTTGGCATCCAGCGGCACCACGTCAGCGACGCTGCCCAAGGCGACCAGATCAAGCAGTTCGCCAATATTTGGCTGGGGTTTGTTGTCGTACCAGCCCAGGCTGCGCAACCGCGCGCGCAGGGCCATCAGCACGTAAAAGATCACACCCACGCCGGCCAACGCCTTGCTGGGGAACTCGCAGCCGGGCTGGTTCGGGTTGACAATGGCATCCGCCGCCGGCAATTCATCACCCGGCAAGTGGTGGTCAGTGACCAATACCTGCAACCCGGCGGCCTTCGCCGCCGCCACGCCTTCAACGCTGGAGATGCCGTTATCCACGGTGATCAGCAGCTGCGGCTCGCGCTGCAGCGCCACAGCGACGATTTCCGGGGTAAGCCCGTAGCCGTATTCGAAGCGGTTGGGCACCAGGTAATCGACATGCGCCGCGCCGAGCAAACGCAGGCCCAGCGTGCCCACGGTACTGGCCGTGGCGCCATCGGCGTCGAAGTCACCGACGATGAGGATACGCTGGCGCTGCTCCAGAGCCGTCACCAGCAGGTCTACCGCCGCGTCGATGCCCTTGAGTTGCTGGTAGGGAATCAACCGCGCCAGGCTCTTGTCCAGCTCAGCCTCCGACTGCACCCCGCGTGCGGCGTAGAGACGGGTCAACAGCGGTGGCAATTCACCGAGAAACGGCAGGACAGCGGGCAACGGGCGAGGATCGATACGCATGGGGTAACGGAAGCTTCTCTTCAGATACAACGGTTAAACGACAATTGAGCAATCAACACAGATCAACGCTGGAACCTGTTTGTGTAGCCAGCTCCCACAGAAGCCAGCTTTTCACAGTTTTACTTTTTAGCCGCGTTCGCCGACCAGCCACTCCAGCTGCACTTCATGCTGGCCACGGTCGTCAGTCACGAAAATAGTGCCTTCGCTGATCATCACGTCCCACTTGATCACGCGCGGCATGTCCTTGGCCAGGGTCTCGAGGACTTCCTGCGGCACGGCGGCGATGTGGACGTTCTTGAGGTTCTTGGCCACCGGCACCACTTTGCCTTCCCATACGCGCAGGCTGCCATAGGCCAGCAGGCTGGTGCACTCGGTACGGCGTGAGCACCAGGTCAAGCGGTCGGCGTCGGGCTGGCCGACTTCAATCCAGTGCAGAACCCGATCATCCAGGCTTTTTTCCCACAGGGCTGGCTCGTCTACATCTGACAGGCCACGCCCGAACGCCAACTGCTCGTTGTACCAAAGGGCGTAGGCCAGCAGCCGCACGGTCATACGTTCTTCGGTTTCCGAAGGGTGGCGGGCGATGGTCTGCTTGACGCTCTCGTACACCGAGCGATCGAGGTCGGTGAGGTTCAGTTCAAATTTGTAGGTCGTGGACGGCTGGGCCATGAACGGGCTTCTAAAGACAGGGAAAGGTCGCCAGTCTAACCGATGGGGCAGCCATTGAACGAATACTGCGCTGCATCATGCTTATCCCTGGGCCGCTCGCCTATGTTAAAAGGCATGACACCACCGCCCCTGCTTGCTAAGGATCCTCATGTCGTTTAATGCCAAACCGCTCTCCGGCCTGAAAGTCATCGAACTGGGCACCCTGATCGCCGGACCGTTTGCCTCACGTATCTGCGCCGAATTCGGTGCCGAGGTGATCAAGGTCGAATCCCCCGATGGCGGCGACCCGCTGCGCAAGTGGCGCAAGCTGTACGAAGGCACGTCGCTGTGGTGGTTTGTGCAGGCGCGCAATAAAAAGTCGCTGACCCTGAACCTCAAGCACCCGGATGGCCTGGCGATTCTTAAACAGCTGCTGGCGGACGCCGACATCCTGATCGAAAACTTCCGCCCCGGTGTGCTGGAAAAACTCGGTTTGAGCTGGGAAACCCTGCACGCGCTGAACCCCAAGCTGGTGATGGTGCGCCTCTCCGGTTTCGGCCAGACCGGCCCGATGAAAGACCAGCCGGGCTTTGGCGCGGTGGGCGAGTCCATGGGCGGTCTGCGCTACATCACAGGCTTTGAAGATCGCCCGCCGGTGCGCACCGGGATTTCCATCGGCGACTCCATCGCGGCTCTGTGGGCGGTGATCGGCGCGCTGATGGCGTTGCGTCACCGTGAGGTCAACGGCGGGCTCGGCCAAGTGGTGGATGTAGCGCTGTACGAAGCCATCTTCGCGATGATGGAAAGCATGATCCCGGAGTTCGACGTGTTCGGGTTTATCCGCGAGCGCACCGGCAACATCATGCCCGGCATCACGCCTTCCTCGATTCATACCAGTGCTGACGGCAAGCATGTGCAGATCGGCGCCAATGGCGATGCCATCTTCAAGCGCTTCATGAGCGCCATCGGCCGCGACGATTTGGCCAATGACCCGGCCCTGGCCAGCAATGACGGGCGCGACAGCCGCCGTGACGAGCTTTACGGGGTGATTGATCGGTGGGTCAACTCGCTGCCGCTGGAGCAAGTGGTCGAGCAACTGAACAAGGCCGAAGTACCCGCCAGCCGTATCTACAGCGCCGAAGACATGCTCGGCGACCCGCAGTTTCTGGCCCGGGAAATGTTCCTCAAGGCGCAGCTGCCAGGTGGCAAGGACTTCAAGATGCCAGGCATCGTGCCCAAGCTCTCCGAGACGCCGGGCAGTTGCGAATGGGTTGGGCCGCAGTTAGGGGAGCACAACAGCACGGTGCTCAATGAGCTGGGTTACGACGCCGCCGCCATCACCCGTTTGCGTGAGGATGGCGCGATCTGATGGTTCGCCCGTACGTCCGCTTGCTCCTTGTAAGCACGCTGTTCGGCGGCTGGTCGCTCTCGGCTCAGGCCGAGGACACACTGACCTGGCTGCTGCGCGACCTGCCGCCAATGACCATCTTCGAAGGCCCGCAAAAAAACCAGGGCGCACTCGACCAACTGTTGCCGATGCTCAGGGAGCACCTGCCGGAGTATCGTCATCAAGTGATGCACGTCAACCGCGCGCGCGGCATTCAAATGTTGCGTGCTCAATCCCTGACCTGTGACCCATCGCTGCTGTGGACGCCGGAGCGCGCCCAGTACGTGGTATTTTCCGCCCAGGCATTCGTGACGGTCAGCAATGGGGTGACGATCCAGCGCAGCCACCAAGCGGCCATGGCGCCCTATATCGTCGAGGGTCAGTTTGACCTGCAAGCCTTTCTCAAATCCCATACGGCGCGCATTGGCGCCACGGCCGAACGCAGTTACGGCCCCGCCGTCGATGAACAGCTAAAGCACGCCGACCCGCACACCCTGGCCCTGCATTACGGCAATGACGCCCTTGGCAGCCTGTTGCAGATGCAGCGCCTGGGGCGGCTGGAGGCGGTGCTGGGTTACCCGCCGGAAATCCGCTATCACGCCCAGCAACAGGGAATTGCGGCCCACGACCTGCTGTTCTTTCCCATCAAGGGCTCAGCGCCTTACCAACGCACGCATATCGCTTGCTCCAACACGCCGCAAGGTCGCCAGGCCATGCAGCGAATCGATCAGGCATTGGGCGAGATTCCACTGGAGCAGGTGCAACAGTCCTACGCCTCGTGGTTAGACCCAGTGATGCGTGAACAGTATTTGTCGCACAACCCGAGTTTCTTCCTCGACTCTCCCGAGCCCTGAGCACCGAGACCTGACCCTCAGCGAGGCAAATCCCAGGCAAAAAGAAACCCCGAAGAGTGGGGAGACACTTCGGGGTTAAACGTGGCCTACAAAGACCAGTACAACAAGCCACAAACACCGGAGCACAATGTTTGCTCTTGCCGTTAAAAAATCTGACCGGGCATGGCGTAGGAAGTTTCGCCAATTAAACAATTCTTCATGCGATCACGCTGCCGCGAGTCTGTGCGGCGTTGCGCAAAGCGGCGATAACCGAGGGTTCCAGGCGCCCTTCGGCGATTTTAAGGTCGCGCAGCAGGCAATCGACCACATCCACCAGCACGCGCTTATCGGTCAATTGCGCGCGATCGACTTCCCGCTCGACGACAATAGCGCCAGCCGGGTTCTTCACGGTCACCAGGCACTCGCCCTGCACACCCGAGGTGGTCAACGTAACCTGATAAGGGCTCAGTGCTTCTTCGAGCAATAGGCTGATACTTTCCATCTCGATCACCACTCAATCATTCGAATAAAGTTCGAAAAACAAAAATGTCACCAAGGTGCTGACATTCAAGTGACCCGTGCCCGCAGCAGAAAGTTCGACCTTTTGTATCGTCGTCTGCCCGAGTCAACCGAGCATGCACGGCAAAGATGACAGAGAGAAAACAACCTCCAACAGGCTAGAATCCCTGGATTATCCTGGGAGCCTGCCTTGAAAGCCGCGTCTGAAGCGCCACTGCGCATCGTCCTCGCCGACGACCACCCGATTTTTCTGATTGGTTTGCGCGCCGTGTTGGAGCGTGACGAACGGGTACGCATCGTCGCCGAGGCCAATTCGCCCCAAGCCCTGATTGAACAGCTGAACACCTGTGCCTGTGATGTGCTGGTGACCGACTTCATGATGCCCGCCGAGCCTCAGGCCGACGGGCTGCGCCTGATAGAACAGCTGCGTCGGCACCATCCCGAACTGCCGATTGTGGTGGTGACCATGCTCAATAACGCCGGCTTGTTTCATTCCATTCTGAAACTGGGGGTCATGGGCCTGCTGAGCAAGGCCAGCTTGGCCGATGAGCTGCCGCAAGCAATTCACCACGTGCGGCAAGGGCGTCCTTATGTGGCCCACGCCATTCGCCAGGCACTGAGCCTTGCCGGCGAAGTCGGCGCTGACCACCTGCAGTCGCAGCAACAGCTGTCACCTCGGGAACTGGAGGTGATCCGCCTGTTGGCTGCCGGGTTGGCGGTGGGCGAGATCGCCGCGCAACTGCATCGCAGCAAGCAGACGGTCAGCGCGCACAAGGTCAGCGCCATGCGCAAGCTGGGCCTGGGCAACGATGCCGCGCTGTTTATCTATGTGCAGGAACACGGACTGGCATAGCCTGAAACGCGATCCATTGCTTGAGCGCCTCGACCTCCATTGGCCGCGCGATAAAACAGCCTTGCAACCAGGCCGCGCCCAATTCTCCGACGGCATGGTAATCGGCGGCGCTTTCCACCCCGGTCACCACCACGCCAATGCCCAAGTGCGCAGCCATGCTCATGGCACCCGCCACCACGGCAGCCTTGCGATCATCCTCGGCCATGCCACTGGCAAACACCGGAGGGATCTTCAGCTCAGTGAAGGGCAACGCCAGCAGGCTCTGCAGGCTGGTGCCACCGACGCCGAAATCACCAATGGACAACTTGCACCCCATCATCCGCAAGCGCAGCAGCCCGGTGAGGTGGGCACTGTCGGTTTTTAACCGTGAGGTCTCCACCAACTCCAGGGTCAGCCCATGGGCCGGCACGCCGTGCAGTTGCAGCAGGCCTTGCAGTACTTGGGGAAAGTGCGGTCGCTCCAGCATGCGCCCGGGAATATTCACCGCTACAGGCAGCAGTTGCCCGGTCTGGTCCATGACCTGGCCAGCCAGGCCCAGTGCCTGCTCCAGTACGTGCCAAGTGAAGGCCTCTTCCATGCCGGCAAACTCCAGCACCGGCAAAAAGTCGTCAGGCAACAGCAGCTCATTTTCATTAGATTGCCAACGGGCCAGGGCCTCGACCCGTTGCAGCACGCCGGCCTGGCTGACGATAGGCTGATACCAAACCCGGCCACAGCGCGCGATGCTGGCCTGGCTGACGTCCGCCGAGGGTGGCAACGGCTCGCGCTCGCTCAGGTCGAGCAGATGACGCACCCGCGCCCATGAGGTCACCGGCGGCCCCGCACGCAAGCGCGCCTGGCAGTCCATCAACACTTGCCCGACCAGCTTGGCCGACGCGGGTTTGGGCAAGCACGCCAGCACATTCAGCCCCTGTTGCCGCGCCATATTGGCCACGCCTTCGAGCACGTCCGGTTCGGCATTGCTGAGCAGGATCAGCACCTGGGCCAGGCTGCGCTCGGCCAGTTCGCGGATCAACTCCAGGCCATCGCCCTGCTCCAGGTACAGATCGCAAATGGCAATGTCCACCGGGCCGGCACTGTCCAGTGACTGGCGCGCGGCGTCGACCGTTTCGGCGGTGAGTACGTTGAACACGCCGTTGGCATTGAGCATCTGGTGCAGCGCCATCAGTTGAAACGGGTTGTCTTCAAGGATCAGCACTTTGAGGGAACGCATGGGCAACTCTGTCGGCAGCGGGCAAAGACCGGCACAGTAACCAAAAGCTGCCGGGCGCCCCATAGGACGTGTCCTAAACGTGAGCGTCCAGGTAGGGTTGCAGGTCGCGACGGAACACCATCAACGCCTGGGACAACCTTGACCACGGCGCCTCAAGTTCGCTGCCGCGCGCCTCACGTGCACAGCTCTCCAGGGCCATGCACGCCTTGGCCAGCGGCAGCGCATCGACCAGCGAGCAAATACCCTTGAGCCGATGCAACGACGCATTCAAGCGCGCCATGTCTTGCTCGACCAAGGCCATCTCCATCACTTCATGCTCACGGTCCAGGCTCCTGGCCAACTCTTGCAGCATGCTGTGCAGCACCGGCCCTTCAGCCTGGGTCATGGTGCGCAGGGTCTGGATATCAAAAGAGCGTGGCGCCGCCCGTTCTGCCAGCACCTGAGCCCAGCGCTGCAACGTGATCGGCTTGACCAACAGCTCATCCATGCCGACTTCGTTGCCACGCTGTTGTTCATCCTGCATGGCATTCGCGGTGCAACCGATCACTGCGCAACGCGGTAACTGCTCAGTGGCTTCAATCCGTCGGATCGCCTGGCTCAGCTCATAGCCGGACATGCCCGGCATCTGGCAATCGGTGACCAGCACGTCAAAGCGTTGCTGCGACCATGCCTGCAACGCGCCCTGCGCTGAATCGACGGCGACCACTTGATGGCCGAGGAACTCCAACTGCTGCACCAGTACCAGACGGTTGGCCGCCAGATCATCGACCACCAGCACCGACAGGCTGCGACCGGCAGGCGGCAATGAAGCACCGACGGGTGCCGGTACGTCGTCAGTGCTGATCCGCGCCAGGTGCAGGTCGATGCACACCACCGTACCTGCGCCCACGACACTGTTGAGGTGAATGCTACCGCCCATCAACTCCACCAACTGCTGGCAGATACTCAAACCCAGGCCGGTGCCGCCATGCTCGGCCGCGGTCGAAGCGCTCATCTGCACAAACGGCTTGAACATCCTCGCTTGCTGATCGGCCCCAATCCCCGGACCGCTGTCTTCCACGCACAGGTGCAGGTATTCGGCGCCGGCCTCATCGTGCCGGCAATCGACACTGATACGCACCCCGCCGTGCTGAGTAAACTTGAGCGCATTGCCCAAAAGGTTGTGCATCACTTGGCGCAAGCGCAGCGGGTCAAACCAGTAATAACCCTGGGCTGCCGGGTCAAACGCCAGGGTCAGGTGCAGGCCCTTTTTTTGCGCCGTGGCCTCGAACAAGCGCTGGATACCTTCGAAAAAGCCCTTCAGCTCAGTCGATTGCGGTGCCAGTTGCATATGGCCCGACTCAATCTTGGCAAGGTCCAGGCTGTCGCCCATCAACGCAATCAGCTCACGTGCCGAGCGATGGGCTACCTGCAAGGCGTCGGACACAGGCTGGCCGGCTGCCAGGCAGCGTTCCTGCTCCAGTTCGAGCAAGCCGATGATGGCGTTCATCGGTGTACGAATCTCGTGGCTCAGGGTTGAGAGAAACGCACTTTTGGCGTAGTTCGCTTCGTCGGCGGCCTGACGCGCGTCCATTAATTGATGCTCCAGGACTTTGCGCTCGTTGATGTCGATCCAGCCACCCAGCAACCCCTGCAAACGGTTCTCGGCGTCAAAGAACGGCACAGTCCATTGGTACACGTGAACGCTGCCGCCGTTGAGTTCCAGCTCCCGGTCGACAAACAGCGGTTGTTGCGTGGCCAGTTGCACCATATGGCCTGCATGCAGGCGCGCGGCGGTGAGTTCGGGCATCACCGCGCTTTCCATCAAGGTCAGGCCCTGGATCTTTTCAAGGCGAGTTGCCAATTGCTGTTCATAACTTTTGTTGCAGGTCACCAGGCGCCCGGCCAGGTCGCGCACGAATAGCGGGTTGGGCATGCCGTCGAGCAAGGCGCGCTTGAAGGCCAATTGGTCATTGAGCCGACGTTCAGCCTCCAGCCGCTGGTGGATCTGGCGCTTGAGCCGGCTGTTCCACACCAGCGACACCAGCACAAACAGGATCGCCATGGCCACCGTCCAGTAAGCCCAGGCAGGGACACGCTGCCAGGCCGGCACCGGAATCGCCACCGCGCCGATCCAGCGCAGGCGCAAGGCGCTCAGCTCGGCGACCGGCAAGGCTTCCAGCGCCTTGTTCAGAATGCTCAACAGTTCAGGCTGGTCCTTGCGCACCGACAGGCTGTTGGCCGACCACTTGCCATCGACGCTGCGGCCAATGCGCAGGCCATCCTGTGGGTAACTCTGCACTTCCACTTCTGTCTGCAGCGTGGCAGCCGCTTCGCCGCGTCTTACCCAGTCACGGGCCTGGGTGTAATCAGTGACCAAGCGCAGGTTGATCTGCGGGTACGCCTGGCGAATGTAGGGCTCAAGTACATGCCGTGCCGGCAGCACCAGCACCTTGCCGGCCAACTGATCCAGGCCGGTCAGCGGCGCCGCATCAGCAGGCTCGACAAACACCCAGCCAGAGCCACCGAAACTGTGGCTGAAGTTGAGCAGCGCCTGGCGCTCCTGATTCTCGGCCAAGGTGGTGTTCATGTCCGCCCTGCCCGTTTCCAGCCAGCTCAGGGTTTGCGCAGTGGAATGCGCCTCCTCGAAGACAAACTGTAAACCGGTCATGCGCGAAATCCGGTTGAGCAGGTCAACGTTCAAGCCCACCCAGCGGTCGTCCTTGTCTCTGAACACGTAAGGCGACATTTGCTGGGCCGCCACCACCACATGCGGGTGCTGCAACACCCACGCCCGCTCCGAGGCCGACAGCGCAATGCGCTCAACACCAAAACCGACACCCAGTCCGGTGGTCCAGCGCGCGAGAATTTCGCGCTGCACCGACTCATCGATGCTCGCCAGCGCGCTGTCCATCATGGCACCGAGCAACGGGTCGGCCTGGCGAGTGGCAAACGCGAAGCCGATCGGGGGCAAGCGACTTTCTTCTTTGATCTGCAACCTCAGGTAAGGCCGCAGCGACTTGTAGGCGCGCACGATGACTTCGTTGCCGATAAACGCATCGGCGTCGCCCTGATTGAGCGCCTCCAGCCCACTGTAGAGGTTGGGCGCAAGCATGATGTGGCTGCCGGGGTAGGCGGCATGCACGTTCTTGACGTTGGCATAGCCATCGAGCAACACCAGCTTCTTGCCCGTCAGATCGTCGCCCTGGCTATCGTCGCGACACAGTACTACTACCGACCGGTCGGGCATGTAGTCGCGGGTAAACTGCAAACCGGGTACATCACGCTCATAGCCATTGGCGCTGGTGAGAATGTCAATGGCACCGTTGCGCAACGCCTCGACCGCCTGGGCGCGTTCGGCAAAACCGAGCACCTGCATCGACACACCCAGGCGCGCACCGACCAGGCTCAGGTAATCGGCACTGATGCCCTGGTAGCGATTGCGGTCGCGGGTGATATCAATCGGCTGATAGTCATCAATGGAAATCCCCACCTTCAAGGTCCGATGGGCTGCCAGCCACTGCTGCTGCGCCGGCGCCAGCGGCAACGGCAACGGCTCCAGCGGGATAAACGCCGGCACCAGTTTGAAAGGCAGGCTGACGGCGGCCAGGCCCATTGGCACTTGGCCAAGCAAGAGCACACACGCCAAACGCACCGTCCATTGGATTACTGCATGCACCGATTGGGTTTCCTTGAGTCTTCGGGTTAAGCGCCTGCGCAAGTATGGCCCGCCAGAATGAAAAAGCCCGTCACGAAGACGGGCTTGATCTGCCGCGCAGCCACTGATGAATCAGAGTGGCTTGCCGCGATTGCCATGCTGGCTGACAAACGCCTGCACAGCTTTCAGATCATTGGCCAGCACGGTGCAGCGCTCTTCGCGCTCGAACAGGTCAGCCAGGTGCTGCGGTAACTCCAGCGCCTTGCCAACGCCGGCCTTCTCCACCGCTTCCGGGAATTTTACCGGGTGGGCGGTGCCCAGAATCACCATCGGGATGTCCAGGCTGCGACGGCATTCGCGTGCGGCCTTCACACCGATAGCGGTGTGCGGGTCGAGCAGCTCGCCGGTCTGCGCATAGACTTCGGCGATGGTTTCGCAGGTTTGCGCATCGTCCACGGCCAGGGAGTCGAACAGCTTGCGGGTTTCGGTCCAGCGCTCTTCGTCAACGCTGAAACCGCCACCGCTCTTGAAGGTGTCCATCAAGCCGGCAATGGCTGCGCCGTTGCGACCATGCATGTCGAACAGCAGGCGTTCGAAGTTCGACGAGACCATGATGTCCATCGATGGCGACAGCGTGGCGTGCAGGGTTTCCTTGACGTACTGGTTGCCGCTCATGAAGCGGTGCAGGATGTCGTTGCGGTTGGTGGCGACGATCAACTGGTTGATCGGCAGGCCCATGTTGCGCGCCAGGTAACCGGCGAAGATGTCGCCAAAGTTGCCGGTAGGCACCGAGAACGACACCGAACGCGCCGGGCCGCCCAACTGCAGGGAGGCGTGGAAGTAGTAGACGATCTGGGCCATGATCCGCGCCCAGTTGATCGAGTTCACCGCCACCAAACGCGTACCTTTGAGGAAGCTCTGGTCAGCGAAGCTGTTCTTGACCATTTCCTGGCAGTCATCGAAGTTGCCTTCGATGGCGATGTTGTGGATGTTCTCACCGAAGATGGTGGTCATCTGGCGACGCTGCACCTCCGACACGCGCTTGTGCGGGTGCAGGATGAAGATGTCGACGTTCTCGCAGTGCTTGCAACCTTCGATGGCCGCCGAGCCGGTATCACCGGAGGTGGCACCGATGATCACCACACGCTCGCCGCGTTTTTCCAGCACGTAGTCGAGCAGGCGACCGAGCAGTTGCAGGGCGAAGTCCTTGAACGCCAGGGTCGGGCCGTGGAACAGCTCCAGCACCCACTCATTGCCGTTCAGTTGACGCAGGGGTGCGATGGCGTTGTGGGAAAACACGCCATACGTTTCTTCCAGAATCTTTTTAAAGTCCGCATCAGGAATGCTGCCGGTAACAAACGGGCGCATCACCCGGAACGCCAGTTCGTGGTACGGCAGGCCGGCCCACGAGGCGATCTCTTCCTGAGTGAAACGTGGCAGGTTTTCCGGCACGTACAGGCCGCCGTCAGTGGCAAGGCCGGCGAGCAAAACGTCTTCGAAGTTCAGGGCCGGTGCCTGGCCGCGGGTGCTGATATAACGCATGACTGGCTCCTCTAGAGCATTCTGAACAAGGGCCGCCGAACGTGTGGGGCCCTTGCCGCTAAACGATTAGTTCAGGTGTTCAACACGGATGCGCACCACCGGCCCAACCACGCCCTGCAACGCTTCAAGCGCGGCAATGGCATCGTTGATGTGCTGCTCGAGCACGCGGTGGGTCAGCAGGATCATCGGCACCAGGCCGTCTTGTTCCTCGACTTCCTTCTGCATGATCGACTCGATGTTGATGCCACGCTCCGAGAGGATGCTGGCCACTTGGGCCAACACGCCTGGGTGATCCTTGGCCTGGATGCGCAGGTAGTAAGCGCTTTCACAGGCTTCGATCGGCAGGATCGGGTGGGCCGACAGCGAATCCGGCTGGAAGGCCAGGTGCGGCACGCGGTTTTCCGGGTCGCTGGTCATGGCGCGAACCACGTCTACCAGGTCGGCGATCACCGACGAAGCGGTCGGCTCCATGCCGGCGCCCGCGCCGTAGAACAGGGTGGAGCCGGCGGCGTCACCGTTGACCATCACGGCGTTCATCACGCCATTGACGTTAGCGATCAGGCGGTCAGCCGGGATCAGCGTCGGGTGTACACGCAATTCGATACCGGCCGGGGTGCTGCGCGCCACACCGAGGTGCTTGATGCGGTAGCCCAGGGCTTCGGCGTAGTTCACGTCGGCGGTGGTGAGCTTGGTGATGCCTTCGGTGTAGGCCTTGTCGAACTGCAGCGGAATGCCAAAGGCAATGGACGCCAAAATGGTCAGCTTGTGCGCCGCGTCGATGCCTTCTACGTCGAAGGTCGGGTCGGCTTCGGCGTAACCCAAGGCTTGAGCTTCGGCCAGCACGTCTTCGAAGGTGCGGCCCTTCTCGCGCATTTCGGTGAGGATGAAGTTGCCGGTGCCGTTGATGATGCCGGCCACCCAGTTGATACGGTTGGCAGACAGGCCTTCACGGATCGCCTTGATCACCGGGATGCCACCGGCCACGGCGGCTTCGAACGCGACAATCACACCCTTTTCACGCGCCTTGGCGAAGATCTCGTTGCCGTGTACGGCGATCAGCGCCTTGTTGGCGGTGACCACGTGCTTGCCGTTTTCGATGGCCAGCAGCACCAGCTCGCGGGCCACGGTATAACCGCCAACCAGCTCGATGACGATATCGATTTCAGGGTTGGTGGCCACAGCGAAGACATCGTTGGTAATCGCAATACCGGTCGTTTGGAACTGAGGCTTTGGCGTACGCGTGGCAATTTGCGCCACTTCAATCCCACGCCCTGCACGGCGGGAAATTTCTTCAGCATTACGCTGAAGTACGTTCAAGGTGCCGCCACCGACGGTCCCTAACCCACAGATGCCTACTTTGACCGGTTTCACTGAAGAACTCCCCATGAAACGGCCGACTCAAGGTCGGCCGTGGTAAACAGCCGCACAACTGCGGCTCTCAATTAATGCCCCGTCGACTGTTCGACGGGGCATGATCGTCAAAGGCTCGACGATGACTGCTTACTTCGCACCCAGTGCCAGTTTGGCAACTTGTGGCGCCGGCTGGTAGCCCGGAATCACTTGGCCGTCAGCCAAAACGATGGCCGGTGTACCGTTCACGCCAATCGACTGGCCGAGGGCGAACTGCTTGGAAACCGGGTTGGCACATTTGGCCGCCTTGATTTCCTTGCCATCGACCATTTTGTCCATGGCCGATTTCTTGTCGGCCGAACACCATACGGCTTGCAGTTGCTCGTCACCCGGCGAACCCAGGCCCTGGCGCGGGAACGCGACGTAGCGCACTTCGATACCGGCCTTGTTCAGCGCAGGCACTTCGGCGTGCAGCTTGTGGCAGTACGGGCACGTGGTGTCGGTGAACACGGTAATGTGGGTCTTGGTCTCGCCAATGGCTGGGTAAACCACGGTTTCAGCCACCGGAATGCCGTTGATCAGCTTGGACACGCCCAGGCGCTCGGCCTTCTCGGTCAGGTTGACCGGCTTGCCGTCTTTAAGCTGGAACAGGTAGCCCTGGACGATGTACTGACCATCGGCACTGGCGTACAGCACACGGCTGCCCTTGAGCTTGACTTCATACAGGCCGGCCATGGGGCTGGCGCTGATGCTTTCGATCGGGGTGTCGAGCTTCAGGTCCGCCAAACTCTTGCGAATGGTTTGTTCGGCGGCGTCATCGGCGACAACAAAGGTGGAAACCAACGCAATCGCTGCGGCGGCAATAATCTGGGTCAAGCGCATGGGAACTCCTGAAGGCAGATGCAGGGACGGCTGTGGAACACCGCTTGGAAACGCGGGCAGTGGCCGTCCCCTTTGCTAACCGGCAAAGCCTACCACAGTTGGGCGCCAGGGCAGCCGGTGGCGGGACAAATTGGCGGCTTTCAACCGCGCGGGTGGTGCTTGGCGTGCATCTCCTGCAAGCGTGCGCGTGCCACATGGGTGTAGATCTGGGTTGTGGACAAGTCGCTGTGTCCCAGCAACATTTGCACCACGCGCAAATCCGCGCCGTGGTTGAGCAAATGCGTGGCGAATGCATGGCGCAAGGTATGCGGCGACAGCGCCTTGCCGATCCCGGCGACCTTGGCCTGGTGCTTGATACGGTGCCAGAAGGTCTGGCGAGTCATCTGCTCGCCGCGCAGGCTGGGGAACAGCACATCGCTGGGTCGCCCACCAAGCAGCTCATTGCGGGCGTCACGCATATAGCGCTCCACCCACACAATCGCCTCCTCGCCCATCGGCACCAGCCGCTCCTTGCTGCCTTTGCCCATCACGCGCAACACGCCCTGGCGCAGGTTGACTTGCTCCAGGGTCAGGCTGATCAGCTCGGTCACGCGCAAACCGCAGGCATACAAGACCTCAAGCATGGCGCGGTCGCGCTGGCCGATGGCTTCGCTCAGATCGGGGGCGGCGAGCAAGGCATCGACGTCAGCTTCCGACAAGGATTTAGGCAATGGCCTACCGAGCTGGGGCATGTCGATTTGTAGGGTCGGGTCGACAGCAATCAGCTTTTCCCGCAGCAAATAGCGATAAAACCCACGTACGCCCGAGAGAAATCGCGCCGTGGAACGCGGCTTGTAATTCTGCTCCAGGCGCCAGGCCAGGTGATCGAGGATCAACTCACGACCGGCATTGATCAGTTCAAGGTTTTTGTCCTGCAACCAGCCATTGAACAAAGCCAAGTCGCTGCGATAAGCCTGGCGGGTGTTGTCCGACAGGCCTTTTTCCAGCCACAGGGCGTCGAGGAAGCGGTCGATCAGGGGATGGTCAATGGCGGGCATGGGCACTCAAGCAGCGCAGCACAGGGCTTTGCGCAAATTATTTAGTGAACTGTTACAACGGGCACTAGTCTTTCATAGCCCGCTATTTCAAGGAACAGGAAGCTTCAATGAGCGAACAACAGATTCTGCTGGCATTTGGTGGCATTGGCGTGGCCGCGTTGGCCTGCCAATGGCTGGCATGGCGCCTGAAACTTCCCGCCATTCTGTTTCTGCTGGTCAGCGGAATCCTGGCAGGGCCGGTGCTGGGCTGGCTGAACCCTCAGGAAATGTTCGGTCCGTTGCTGATGCCATTGGTATCCCTGGCCGTGGCACTGATCCTGTTTGAAGGCAGCCTCACGCTGCACCTTTCGGAATGGAAGGAGATCGGCAGCGTCGTGCATCGCCTTGTCACGGTCGGCGCCCTGTCGACATGGGCCGTCATTACCCTGGCTACCCACTGGCTGCTGGGTTTTGACTGGATGCTCGCCCTGCTTTTCGGCACCTTGACGCTGGTGACCGGGCCTACCGTGATTGTGCCCATGTTACGTGTCGTGCGGCCAAAAGCCTCGATCGCCAATATCTTACGCTGGGAAGGCATTGTCATTGACCCGATTGGTGCGTTGCTCGCCGTGGTGGTCTACAGCTTTATCATCGCTCGCGCGTCAGGCGACGGCTTGAGTCACAGCCTGCTGACCTTTGGCGGCGTGATCCTGTGCGGCAGCCTGTTCGGCGTCGCCGGTGGTTGGGTGTTGGGGCAGATCATGCGCCGGCAATGGCTGCCGGAATACCTGCATAACCTGGCTACGCTGGCTGGCGTTCTGGGAATCTTCATCGCCTCCAACGAGGTGATGCATGAGTCCGGCCTGTTGGCCGTGACGCTGATGGGCATGTGGATGGCCAATATGAAGGGCGTTGACGTACGCCACATCCTGCATTTCAAGGAAAACCTCAGCGTCCTGCTGATTTCCGGGTTATTCATTCTGCTGGCCGCGCGCCTGGACCTGAACGCCCTGATTGCCTTGGGGCCGTTCGTACTGATCCTGTTACTGATCATTCAATTTATTGCACGACCTTTGAACGTCGCGCTTTCGACCTTTGGTTCCGGCCTGAACTGGCGTGAACGTGCCCTGCTGTCCTGGATTGCACCACGCGGGATCGTGGCCGCAGCCGTGTCGGCGATTTTCGCCATTCGCCTGGATGAGGCCGGTCATGAAGGCGCACTGTTATTGGTGCCACTGACATTCGCGGTGATTATCGGCACCGTTGTCCTGCAAAGCGCCACGGCCCGCCCGCTGGCACGCCTGCTGAAAGTCGCCGAGCCTGCGCCCAGCGGCTTCCTGATCGTCGGCGCGAACGGCCCGGCGCGCATCCTGGGCAAAGCCTTGCAACAACTGGGCAGCCGAGTGCTGCTGACCGACTCCAGCTGGGAAAACATCCGCGCCAGCCGAATGGAAGGGCTACCCACTTACTTCGGCAACCCGGCATCACAGCATGCCGAATCGCATCTGGATCTGGTCGGCCTCGGGCATTTGCTGGCGCTCTCACCTTCGGGCGAACTGAACACTTTGGCCGCCATGCGCTTTCGCCACGATTTTGGGCATCGTCTGTTCGCCCTGGCCAGCAGCCAGGAAAGCCGTCGCACCGATAAGCACCGGGCCAGCCACGAGCACCGTGGCCATTTGCTGGGCAGCCAACCCCTGAGCTACACCAAACTTGCGAGCCTGCTGGGCCAAGGTGCAGAGCTGTATAGCACCAACCTGACCGAAGGCTTCAGCTGGGAACAGTACCAGGCGCTGCATGGTGACCGCGCGACGCTGCTGTTTGCCCGCGATACCGCAGGCTGGGTACACGTGGTGACCCCGGACAGCAGCTTGAAACCCGTAGCTGGCTGGACCTTGCTGGCCGTGATTCAACCAGAAAACAACACAGCCGAATAAGTCAGTCGGCAAAACCAGGCAATACCGGCACAGGGCGTTTGTCAGCATCAATCGCGACAAAACTGAACACGCCCTGGATCGCCTTTTCACGGCCATCGGCACTCATGCTCTCGACGAATACTTCAACCTCGACCTTGAGGCTGGTGTTACCCACTTTGATTACGCGGCCGATCAACTCGACGATGGAGCCGGCCGGGATCGCGTGGTTGAAGTCGATACGGTCGGTGGACACGGTCACCAGTGGCAAGCGGCAAAAGCGCGTGGCGGTGATGAACGACACTTCATCCATCCACGCCAGCGCAGTGCCGCCGAACAGGGTGTTGTGGTGGTTGGTGGTCGGCGGGAACACGGCTTTGGTCACGTGGGTGACGGACAGGTCGGTGCGGCGCTGGATTTCTTCGAGGCGGGTGGTCATGGGCAAATACCGGTAAACAGACAAATTTCAGGCACAAAAAAGCAGCCCGTAGGCTGCTTTTTTCTGCATCGGGAAGCTGGACTTAAGCCAGTTTTTCCTTGATGCGAGCTGCTTTACCGGACAGGTCACGCAGGTAGTACAGCTTGGCTTTACGTACGTCACCGCGACGCTTAACGGCCATGCTGTCGATTTGCGGGCTGTAGGTCTGGAAAGTACGCTCTACGCCAACACCGTTGGAGATTTTACGAACAGTGAAAGCACTGTTCACACCACGGTTACGCTTGGCAATTACCACGCCTTCGAACGCTTGCAGACGCGAACGGTCGCCTTCCTTCACTTTCACCTGAACGACAATAGTGTCGCCCGGGGCAAAGGTAGGGATCTCTTTGGTCATCTGCTCTGCTTCGAGTGCAAGGATGATTTTGTTAGTCATGCTGTGCTCCTAAGGTAAGTCAATGGACCTACCATCGATACGTTGTTAACTATCGTCCCGCGCGAGGATGTATTCCTCGAGCAGCTTCTTCTCTTCTCCAGAAAGCGAGCGGCTTTCCAGAAGATCGGCGCGTCGTTCATAGGTCCGACCAAGGGACTGCTGTAAACGCCAACGCCGGATGTGTGCGTGATTGCCACTTAGCAATACGTCGGGAACACGCTGATCCGCATACACCTCCGGTCGGGTGTAGTGCGGGCAATCCAGCAAACCATCCGTGAAGGAATCTTCCTCCGCGGAGTCCGCATGCCCTAAAGCTCCAGGCAGCAGTCGTGTAACCGCATCTATCAGGACCATCGCCGGCAGCTCGCCGCCAGACAGGACATAGTCCCCAATCGACCACTCTTCATCGACATGCGCTTCAATAAAACGCTCGTCAATGCCTTCATAGCGACCGGCAATCAGGATTAAGGCCTCCTCATTCGCCAGTTCGCGCACGCCAGCCTGTTTCAGCTGACGGCCTTGAGGGGACAGGTAAATTACCTTCGCCTTCTCCCCGGCTGCTGCCTTGGCCTCGACCAACGCATCTTCCAGGGGCTTGATCTTCATCACCATGCCCGGGCCACCGCCAAATGGGCGATCGTCCACAGTGTGATGTCGATCTGTCGTGTAGTCTCGCGGGTTCCAACAGGTGAGCTGCAACAGCCCCTGTTTCACCGCCCGACTGGTGATGCCGTACTCGCTGATGGCGGAAAACATCTCGGGAAACAAACTGATCACTTCAATGCGCAAATTAGCCACGCTTAGAAGTCCGCGTCCCATTCCACCTTCATCTCGCCCGCGGCCAGGTCGACGGCCAACACGCATTGCTCGGTATAGGGCAACAGGCGTTCGCGATCATCCAGGCTGCCAGCGCAAGGCTTGACCACCATTACATCATTGGCGCCGGTTTCCAGAAGATGATCGATTTTCCCGAGCAATTGCCCCAGTTGATCAATAACCTTCAGACCTTCCAGCTGGTACCAGTAGTACTCGCCGTCGGTCAATTCAGGGAACAGGTTGCGCGGCACGCAGATCTCATAACCGGCCAGAAGACGAGCTTCTTCACGGTCATCAAGACCCTTGAGCTTTGCGACCAGGAACTTATCGCTCCCGCGTCCACTGACCAGCTCGACCTGTTTCACACTACCTTCGCGCTTGAGCGTCCAGGTTTTGTACTGCAACAGGTTTTCAGTCGGATCAGTAAAGGAATACACCTTCACTTCGCCGCGAACGCCATGAACAGAGTAAATCTTGCCGATAACGATCAAATCATCAGCAACAGCTGGCGTCGCGTTCATATTGCTCAGGCTGCGGCCTTAGCCGAGTCCTTCAACAGTTTTGCAACGCGCTCGGATGGCTGTGCGCCAACGCTCAGCCAGTAGGCTACGCGCTCTTGGTTCACGGACAGACGAACTTCTTGACCACGAGCAACAGGGTTGAAGAAACCAACCTGTTCCTTGTGCGAACCGTCGCGCGGGTTGCGGCTGTCGGTTACGGTCAAGTGGTAAAACGGGCGCTTTTTGGAGCCGCCAAGGGCAAGACGGATTGTTAGCATGTGAACATCGTTCCTGTAGTCGGTGCTGCAAATCTAAATGCACAGCGGGCATAGGTGCCCGAAAGGCCGCATATTCTAAGGAATATCCGGACTTTTGCAAATGTCTTTTTCTGGCGCCTATCAGCGTGCCACTCAGATCTGCTATAGAGCCGTCGGTTAAAACGGCGAGTCAGCTCCCGCTAACCGCGGGTTTGCTGGAGATCCCACGTCCCTGTGGGTCGGAGCGCAAGCAAGCTTGCGCTCGAATACTTTTTACATTTTCGGCATGCCGCCGCCGGGCAACATACCGCCCATGCCGCGCATCATCTTGGCCATCCCGCCTTTGGCGGAGAATTTCTTCATCATCTTCTGCATCTGCTTGTGCTGCTTGATCAAGCGACCGATGTCCTGCACCTGGGTGCCGGAGCCCATGGCGATCCGACGTTTGCGCGAACCACTGATCAGCTCAGGGTCGCGGCGCTCGGCCGGGGTCATGGAGTTGATGATGGCTTCCATCTGCTTGAACTGCTTCTCTGCCGCGCCCTGGGCATTGCCCATTTGCGCCAGGTTCACACCGCCGATGTTCGGCAGCTTGTCCATCAGGCCGCCAAGGCCGCCCATGTTCTTCATTTGTTGCAGCTGGTCACGGAAGTCTTCGAGGTCGAAGCCCTTGCCCTTCTTCAGCTTTTTAGCAAGCTTGTCGGCTTTGTCTTTGTCGAGCGTGGCTTCGGCCTGCTCGATCAGGCTGAGCACGTCGCCCATGCCAAGGATGCGCGAGGCGATACGTTCAGGGTGGAACGGCTCGAGCGCATCGCTCTTCTCGCCCATACCGATGAATTTGATCGGCTTGCCGGTGATGGCGCGTACCGACAGCGCGGCACCGCCACGGGCGTCACCGTCGACCTTGGTCAGGATCACGCCGGTGAGCGGCAGTGCATCGCCGAAAGCCTTGGCGGTGTTGGCCGCATCCTGGCCGGTCATGGCGTCGACCACGAACAGCGTCTCGACCGGGTTGATCGCGGCATGCAACGCCTTGATCTCGCCCATCATCTCTTCGTCGATGTGCAGGCGACCGGCGGTATCGACGATGACCACGTCGATGAATTTGAGCTTGGCTTCTTTAATAGCCGCGTTGGCAATGTCGACCGGCTTCTGGCTCAGGTCGGACGGGAAGAAGGTCACACCGACTTCGCCTGCGAGCATTTCCAGCTGCTTGATCGCGGCCGGACGGTAGACGTCAGCCGATACCACCATGACCGACTTCTTCTTGCGCTCTTTAAGGAAGCGCGCCAGCTTGCCGGCGGTGGTGGTTTTACCCGCGCCCTGCAGACCGGCCATCAGCACAACGGCCGGTGGCACGGCGCTGAGGTTCAAGTCTTCGTTGGCTGCGCCCATCAGGCTTTCGAGTTCGGCCTGGACGACCTTCACAAATGCCTGGCCCGGCGTCAGGCTGCGGGACACTTCGGTGCCCACTGCGCGCTCTTTGACCGAGTTGACGAAGTCCTTGACCACAGGCAAGGCCACGTCGGCTTCCAGCAACGCCATGCGCACTTCACGCAGGGTGTCTTTAATATTGTCCTCGGTCAGCTTGGCCTTGCCGGTGACATGGCGCAGCGTCTGCGAGAGACGGTCAGTCAAGTTTTCAAACATGCGCGATCCTTTCAGGCCCTATTCATCGAAATGCAGTGGTGACCGAGGTAATGGCGGCCCAGGCTGTGGTAAATCGCTATTAAAAACAGCGCTCAGCAAGCCTGCGGCGTGGGCAGGTCGCGGATTATAGCGAAGACTGCGCCGCTGCACACGCGCTGTCTGGCCCGGGAGTCTTTCGTGCAGCGCAGGTGTGTGCCAAACTCAGCGCCTTTCGGGCTTGTCTATCAGGATTTATGGTCCCCTTGTCACCCAGTTTGCTACCCAGCCTCGCCGCCGCCCTTTTATATGCCGCTGCGACTCTCTATCAGGGCACTCGTCTGGCCCAAGGCACTAAAGCGGACAAACGTCTGCTGGTGGGCCTGGGCGTCGTCGCCCTGCTGGCTCACGCCGCGAGCCTGTTCACCCACCTGATGACGCCGGTCGGCTTGGGCCTGGACTTTTTCAGCGCCGCCAGCCTGATCGCCGCTGCCGTTATCGCGCTGACCTTGCTGGCCTGCTACCGCATCCCGGTCGAAAACCTGCTGGTGCTGCTATTCCCGCTGGGAATGCTGACCGTGCTGCTGGCGCAATTCACGCCAACAGGCACCGTGCAGGTCATCGACGAAGAGCCGGGCATCCTGGCGCACATCCTGTTGTCGATCCTGGCCTACGGCATGTTCACCATCGCGGTGTTCCAGGCCTTGCTCCTGCTGCTGCAAGATCACCAACTTAAAAACAAGCACCCGTCCGGGCTGATCAAGAACTTCCCGCCGCTGCAAACCATGGAAAGCCTGCTGTTTGGTTTCCTCTGGGCCGGCTGGACGCTGCTGTCGCTGTCGCTGATCTCCGGCTGGCTGTTCGTCGAGAACCTGTTCGCCCAGCACCTGGTGCACAAAACCCTGCTGGCGTGCCTGGCCTGGGTGGTGTTCAGCGTACTGTTGTGGGGGCGTAACCGTCTCGGCTGGCGCGGGCACAAAGCGATCCGCTGGACCCTGGCCGGTTTCTGCCTGCTGATGCTGGCCTACTTCGGCAGCAAGCTGGTTCGCGAATACATCCTGCATATCTGACGGGCAGCAATAATGGACAACTTGCCCCTTGGGCCGATGCTCGCGGTAATCGCCCTGCTGATCTTATGGGCGGCGCTGTTTACCGCCATCGAAGCCGCACAACAACACCTGCTGGCCATACGCCCTGGCACACGCCAAGGCGACAAGGCCGCCGCCCGCCTGAACTTCCCACGTAACAGCCTGATCCTGTGCAACAGCCTGTGCCGGGCGGCCGTGGTGATCCTGTGCACGTTGCTGGCGATTTATGCCTGGGCGCAAAACGGCCCGTGGCTCGGCTGGCTGATCTCCTGCGCCATCCTGCTGATACTTGCCGACTATCTGCCCCGTGCGCTGGCCGTTCGTCACCCCCAAGCCGTGCTGGGCTTCGGTAACACGCTGCTGGGCGTCCCGCTGAAAATCCTTTATCCACTGGCCTGGCTGCTCAACGGCATCAGCCTGTTGCTGTTGCGCCCCTTCGCGCGCAAATCCGGCGTGGTAAAAAAGAGCGACGAGCCGCTGCCCGAGCATGACGACGAACCGGAGCCCGAGGCCAACGACAATCGCACGCCCGGCCTGCCAGGCATCCACGCCCTGGACAACATCACGGTCAACGACATCCTGGTGCCGCGCAGTGAAGTGGATGGCATCAACCTGGATGACTCGGTCGAAGCCATCATCGAGCAACTGCGCACGTCCCAGCGCACGCGCCTGCCGGTGTTTCACAGCGACATCAACCAGGTGCAAGCGGTGCTCAACACTCGCCAGATCCAGCACTTGCTGCCCGACGCCAGCCTGACCAAAGAAGCCTTGCTGGCCGCCTGCCACGAACCCTACTTCGTGCCGGAAAGCACGCCACTGCAATTGCAGCTGCTGAACTTCCATAAACAGCAACGGCGCCTGGGCATGGTGGTGGACGAATACGGCGAAGTGCTGGGCATCGTCACCCTGGAAGATATCCTCGAAGAAATCGTCGGCGAATTCGAAAGCGACCAGGCGGTGGATAACCCGCACATCGAAGCCCAAGCCGATGGCCGCTACATCATCGACGGCGCCGCCTCGATCCGCGAACTGAACAAAAGCCTGGGCTGGCACTTGCCCAGTGACGGCCCCAAGACCCTCAATGGCCTGGTTACCGAGGCGCTCGAGACTATTCCCGACTGCGCGGTGTGCCTGAAAATCGGCCGCTACCGCCTGGAAATCCTCGAGACCGAGGACAACCGCGTGAGCAAGGTGCTGATCTGGCATACCAGCCGCGTGCCGGTAGCTGCATAACTTCCCCTGACACCACTCGATCCAATGTGGGAGCTGGCCCACACCAAAGCCAGCATTATCAGCGTGCCAACGCCCCCCTTGTTGGATCTACAAACCCCTTTCTATAATCGGCTCGGCTTACCCAAGCCCCGCCCGACCGCGTGCTACCCGCACTCAGCGCGTCCAGGCACCGCCTTTTCCGTGTCTGACCGGTGTTTGCTCCCATCCCGAGCCGCTCCGCCTACGCCCCAGATCCATGGGTGTTCGACCAATAATAATCCGCGTCCAAACGCGCAATGACCGTCAGGGATACCGCCATGAGCACCACCTACAACGAGGCCGCACCCGCCGCCCCGCTCAACTCGACCGCACGGGTTGCCACTGCCAGCATCGTCGGCACTGCCATCGAGTTCTACGATTTCTATATCTACGCCACCGCTGCGGCACTGGTGATTGGCCCGGTGTTCTTCCCACAGACCTCCGGCACCGCGCAGATGCTGGCGTCGTTCCTGACCTTCGGTATCGCCTTTATTGCCCGCCCGCTGGGCTCGGCGCTGTTCGGCCACTTCGGCGACCGTATCGGGCGCAAATCTACCCTCGTCGCCTCGCTGCTGCTGATGGGCGTGTGTACCACGCTGATTGGCTTGCTGCCGGGCTATGACAGCATTGGCGCCTGGGCACCGATTCTTCTCTGTGTGTTGCGCTTTGGCCAAGGCCTGGGCCTTGGCGGCGAATGGGGCGGCGCGGCGCTGCTGGCCACCGAGAACGCCCCCAAGGGCAAGCGCGCCTGGTTCGGCATGTTCCCGCAACTGGGTCCGTCAATTGGTTTTCTGGCAGCCAATGGCCTGTTCCTGATCCTGGCCATGAGCCTCAACGACGAGCAGTTCCGCAGCTGGGGCTGGCGCATCCCGTTCATCCTCAGCGCAGCGCTGGTGATGGTCGGCCTGTATGCGCGGCTCAAGCTGCACGAAACGCCGGTATTCGCCAACGCCGTGGCCAAAGAGGCGCCGGTGAAAGTGCCATTGGTAGAACTGTTCAGCCAGCATTGGCTGCCGGTGCTGCTGGGCGCCGCGTCGATGGTGGTGTGCTATGCGCTGTTTTACATCACCACCGCGTTTTCCCTGAGCTACGGGGTTTCGACCTTGGGCTACAGCCGTGAGATGTTCCTCGGTTTACTGTGCTTTGCGGTGCTGTTCATGGGGCTGGCCACGCCGCTGGCAGCCTTGGCCAGCGACCGCTACGGGCGCAAGCCGGTGCTGATCGTCGGCGCGGTGCTGGCGATTTTGTCGGGTTTCACCATGGAGCCGCTGCTGACCCACGGTTCAACCTGGGCGGTGGCGTTGTTCCTGGCGCTGGAACTGTTCCTGATGGGCATCACGTTTGCCCCGATGGGCGCGATGCTGCCGGAACTGTTCCCGACCCGCGTGCGTTATACCGGCGCTTCGGCGGCGTATAACCTCGGTGGAATTGTCGGCGCGTCGGCCGCACCGTTTTTCGCAACCAAGCTGGTGGCGATGGGTGGGCTGAGTTATGTCGGCGGGTATGTGTCGGCGGCAGCGTTGCTCAGCTTGATTGCTGTGCTGTGCCTGAAAGAGACGCGGGATAATGATTTGAACAAGGTCGCCTGAAGCCGATCGTTCCCACGCTCCGCGTGGGAATGCCTCTTGTGACGCTCCGCGTCACGCTTTGGGACGCAGAGCGTCCCGGGCTGCATTCCCACGCAGAGCGTGGGAACGATCGGGTTGGGTTTACAGCTCTACAACAACAGCCTTCGAAGCACGGGTCGCTTTAGCTCGGGCAGCCTCAATCGACTCATCCCGCGCCAACGCCACACCCATGCGGCGCTGGCCGTTCACTTCCGGCTTGCCAAACAGACGCAACGCCGTGTCCGGTTCGCTCAAGGCAGCGCCGAGGTTGGCGAACGCTGTCTGAGTCGACTGCCCTTCCACCAGGATCACCGCCGAAGCCGAAGGCCCGAACTGGCGGATCAACGGAATCGGCAAGCCCAGGATGGCACGCGCGTGCAGCGCAAACTGCGACAGGTCCTGGGAAATCAGGGTCACCAGACCGGTGTCATGCGGGCGTGGCGAGACTTCGCTGAACCACACCTGATCGCCCTTGATGAACAACTCCACGCCAAACAGGCCGCGGCCACCCAGCGCCTCGGTCACGGCTTTGGCTACACGCTCGGATTCAGCCAGGGCAATCGGGCTCATGGCTTGCGGCTGCCAGGATTCCTGATAATCACCCTTCTCCTGACGGTGCCCCACTGGCGCACAGAAGGTGGTGCCACCGATGTGACGCACGGTCAGCAGGGTGATTTCGTAGTCGAAGTCGATAAAACCTTCGATGATCACGCGGCCTTTGCCGGCACGCCCGCCTTCCTGGGCGTAATCCCAGGCTTTTTGTACATCATCGGCGCTGCGCAGCAGGCTCTGGCCCTTGCCCGACGAACTCATCACCGGTTTGACCACACACGGGAAGCCCAGGTCTTGCACGGCCTTGCTGTAGTCTTCGAAGGTGTCGGCGAAGTGGTACGGCGAAGTCGGCAGGTCAAGCTCTTCAGCGGCCAGACGACGGATGCCTTCACGGTTCATGGTCAGCGACGTGGCACGCGCGGTCGGGATCACGGTAAAGCCTTCGGCTTCCAGTTCCACCAGCGTTGCAGTGGCGATGGCTTCGATTTCCGGCACGATGAAGTGCGGCTTTTCGGCCTCGATCACGGCACGCAGGGCGGCGCCGTCGAGCATGTTGATCACGTGGCTGCGGTGCGCAACCTGCATGGCCGGCGCGTTGGCGTAGCGATCCACGGCAATCACTTCAACGCCCAGGCGTTGCAGTTCGATTACCACTTCCTTGCCCAGCTCACCGCAGCCACACAGCAAAACGCGGGTCGCGGTTGGCGACAATGGAGTTCCGATTCGGGTCATCTCAGGTCCTCAGGGGAGCGGATCATGGGGAGAAAGGCCGGCATTTTACATGAACTGTAAAAAATGGCCTCAGTTGGCGACAGCCCGTTTGCGCATACGCCAGGCCATGATCAGCCACACCACCGTGACCCCGGCAAATTTGGACACCAGCGCGGTGCCGGCCACTGCCGGTGTGAGCGCGCCGATCAAGCCGAAGAAGATAAACGTATCGATGGGAATGCTCAGCGCCGAACTTATCCACAGGCGGTCGTGCAGCGGGCGCTTGGTGATGCTGAACACCAGCCAGTCGATGCATTCGGACACCGCAAACGCCGTGGCGCTGGCCAGCGCGATGGACGGGTCAGAGGTGATATACGACAGCACCAGCGCTGCCAGCATGGCGATGATTGCGCCATGGCCGAAGCGGGTTTGCACCATGTCACGCAGGATAAACACCAGGCCACCCCAGGCGGACCAGATGACATCCAGGTGCGGGGCGGTGGAGAAAGCGAAGTTGATCAGCACGACGCTGCTGATGTAGGCGATCAGGAAGAGCATGGGGGAGGACCTGTGGGCAAGGGGCACAGGGTACTTCACATTTTGAAATATGTCGTCTGGGCGGGCCTCATCGCAGGCAAGCCAGCTCCCACATTTGAATTGTGAATACCTTCAAATGTGGGAGCTGGCTTGTCGGGCCGCCGCATCGCTGCGATAGCGGTCGCTCAGGTGCCAGATTTACCAGGCATCATCCACACCAACCCACTTGCCTTCGCCCGCTCATGGCACAACCCCAGCACCACCCGGCGCTCGGCATTGTCCATGCGGCTCCAGCGCGTAATCTCATCCACGGTGCGCTGGCAGCCGGTACAAATATCGTCATCGTCCAGCGCACAAATACTCACGCACGGCGAGGCGACGGGGCGTTCAACCGGGTTCATTCTTCCTGCTCAACCAGGTCACGCGCATACCGCTGCGCGTTATGCACATAGTGCGCGGCGCTGGCTTCGAGCATGCGCTTTTGCGCCTCGGTCAGCTCACGTACCACCTTGCCCGGCGACCCCATCACCAGCGAGCCATCGGGGATTTCCTTGCCTTCGCCAATCAGCGAGTTGGCGCCGATGATGCAATGTTTGCCGATCCTGGCGCCATTGAGGATCACCGCGTTGATGCCGATCAGGCTGTAGTCGTCAACGGTGCAGCCGTGCAGCATGGCGTTATGGCCGATGGTCACGCCGGTACCCAGGGTCAGCGGGTAGCCCATGTCGGTGTGCATCACGCTGCCGTCCTGCACATTGCTGTTCTTGCCGATCAGGATCAGCTCATTATCGCCACGCAACACCGCGTTGAACCAGACGTTGGCGCCCTCTTCCAGCTTGACCTTGCCGACCAGCGTGGCATTCGGCGCCACCCAGCTGTGCGGGTGCGTCTCGACGCGGGCGTCGCCCAGGCGGTATTTCATGGTGTGTCCTCACGGCTGGCCATTCAAGCGATGGCTTAGATATTGATAAAGCTTTTAGGCGGCTGGTGCAGGCTGATCTGGGCGTCGTCATAGAGCAGGTTGATCAGCTCGACGATCATGATTGCCGTCAACCCCCAGATCTTGTATTCGCCAAATCGGTAGCTGGGCACATACCAACTGCGGCCCTGGTAATCGATGCGGTGGGTGTGTTCGCGCGGGTCCTGGCGGAAAAACTCCAGCGGCACGCTGAACACGGCGGCGATCTCGGCATCGTTGGCCAGGTATTCGACGTAATCTGGGATCACACCGACGTAAGGCGTTACACGAATGCCATGCAGGGAAATCAACGGGCTTAACGGGCCGACCACTTCCACCAGACCGGGCGGCAGACCGATTTCCTCTTCGGCTTCGCGCAGTGCGGTAAAAATCAGGTCCGGGTCTTCGGGGTCGCGCCGCCCGCCAGGAAACGCCACTTCGCCACCGTGGGTCGACAGACCGCTGGCGCGCAGGGTCAGGATCAGCTCGGGTTCGTCGCTGCGGGTGATCGGCACCAACACGGCGGCCTCGGGGAAACGCCCGTCAGTTTCCAAGGTGTGGGGGGTGTGATTGGTTACCCGGCGAAGTAGCTCGTCCAGCATGAGTCATCTCGGTCTGTTGGCTACCTTGTATCATGCACCAAAGCAGGCAGGCGCCCAACCCCAAAACCACCGGCGTGTCGCTAAACGACAACTTGCAGCGCCCTGCCCGCCACGCCAAGATAGACGCACTTTCCAGGAACCCCAGCATGAATTTCTGCAGCCAGTGCGGTAAACCGGTTACCCAACGCATTCCCGAAGGCGACGGCCGCCTGCGCTACGTGTGTGATCACTGCTCGACCATTCATTACCAGAACCCCAATATCGTCGCCGGCACCGTGCCGGTGTGGGGCGACAAAGTGCTGCTGTGCCGCCGCGCCATCGAACCGCGCCTGGGTTACTGGACCCTGCCCGCAGGCTTTATGGAAAACGGCGAAACCGTAGAGCAGGCCGCCGCCCGCGAAACCCTGGAAGAAGCCTGCGCCCGCGTGCGCAACCTGAGCATCTATACCCTGATCGATGTACCGCACATCAGCCAGGTGCATATCTTCTACCGCGCCGAACTGGTCGACCTGGACTTCGCCGCAGGCCCCGAGAGCCTTGAAGTGAAGCTGTTTGATGAGGCCGACATCCCTTGGTCCGAGCTGGCTTTCCGCACGGTCGGGCGTACCTTAGAATGCTTCTTCGCTGACCGCAGGCAACAGCTGTTCCCGGTGCGCAGCGAGTCGGTGCCGCCGATGACGCGGCCGGCCAAATAACTCCAGGCAGCACCTTTTACAAGGGAAACCGTTTTAATGCGTTGGTTGCTCGCTCTGATCTGCCTGTCGTTCGCTAGCCTGTCTTCGGCCTCCACGGTGGAAACCCTCGGCGGCAAACCGGTCGAGAAAATCCTGGTGCTCAAGTCCGCCCATCAGTTGCAATTGATCAACGACGGCAAACCGCTCAAGAGCTACCGCATCTCGCTCGGTAAAAACCCCAAGGGCACCAAACTGATGGAAGGCGACCGCCGCACGCCAGAGGGCTTCTACTGGATCGACTGGCGCAAGACCAGCGACCGCTTCAACCTGGCCATGCACATCTCCTACCCCAATATCAGTGACTCGGCCCGCGCGCGCCGCGAAGGCGTGAAACCGGGCAGCATGATCATGATCCACGGCACGCCCGACACCGAGGAATACCCGGAACAGTGGTTTCACACCCTGGACTGGACCGACGGTTGCATCGGCATGCGCAACGTGGACATGCGCGAAGTCTGGAACCTGGTCAAAGACGGCACCCTGATCGAGATTCGTCCGTAATCGCCTACCGTTTGTAAAATAACTCAAAAATAATTAAAAAAAATCCCTGCCCATGGCAGCGCCTGCCGGTGAATACCAGTTCACTGCGCGGGCTGCGCAATTCTGCGCGCACTCAAGACCTCTCTAATACCACTTGATACCAGGCACCCTTAATGTGCGCTGAAACAGGCTTCCGCACTGTTTTCGCTGCATTGACATGGTATTTAAGTGGTATTAATTTCCGGCCAATACCGGGCGACAACATTCCAATAACGCATCGGAAACCTGACAGATGAATCCCATACTGGCGCTGCGCCCCGACGACAAACAGTCCACGCCGCTGTACCTGCAATTGGCCCGCAAGCTCGAAGCGGCGATCCATGCCGGCGAGTGGAAATCCGAACAGGCGTTGCCGTCGGAACGGGTCCTGAGTGAGCAACTGAGCATTTCCCGCGTCACCGCGCGCAAAGCCCTGGAAGTGCTGTTTGCCCAAGGCTTGATTCGCCGTAGCCAGGGTTCCGGGACCTTTATCACCCCGCGTCTGGAGCAGCCGCTGTCGCGCCTGTCGGGGTTCAGCGAGATGTTGCGCCTCAAGGGCTTTGTGCCCACGTCCCAGTGGCTTGAGCGCGACATCACCCCGCCGACCCACGAAGAACTGATCCGCCTGGGCCTGTCGCCGACCGACAAAGTGGCGCGGCTCAAACGCCTGCGTAAGGCTGACGACACCGTAATGGCAATTGAAATGACCGCCATGCCCGCCTCCGTGCTGCCAAACCCGCAAGCCATCGGCAATTCGCTGTACGAATACCTGGAAAGCATCGGCAAACCGGTGGTGCGCGCACTGCAACATATCCAGGCGATCAATGCCTCCGATGAGTTCGCCAAGCTGGTCGGCATCGCCCCCGGCACCGCCATGCTGCTGATGACCCGAGTCGGCTACACCGCCGACAACACGCCGATTGAAATCACCGACACCTACTGCCGCAACGACTACTACGACTTCGTCGCAGAGCTGCGCCGCAATGACTACTCCGCTGAACTGCGGGTTTAGAGAACTGCCCATGTCCGAAGACAACATCCTCACGCCCGGCGGCTGGATTCGCGGCCGCCTGGTGCACGAACACGGCAAGGTGGTCGCCATCGACGGCACGCCGTGCGACCCGAACGACAATGACCTGCCCTACGTGCTGCCAGGCTTTATTGACCTGCACGTTCACGGCGGTGGCGGCAAAGACATCATGGAAGGCACCGACGCCTTCGAGACCATCACCCGCACCCACGTGCGCTTTGGTACGACCTCGCTGCTGGCTACCACCATGACCGCACCGGTGGATGAAATTTCCCGCGTGCTCGGCGAACTCGGCACGTTCTGCGAGCAGCGCCCTACAGGCAGCGCACGGGTTCTTGGCGTACACCTGGAAGGCCCCTACATCAATCCGGGAAAACTCGGCGCGCAGCCCAACTTTGCCCACACCGCGTTGATGGCCGAAGTGGAAGCCTACCTGCGCCTGGCGCCGATCCGGGTGATCACCATTGCCCCGGAAATCGCCGGCCACGATGCCTTGATCCGCGCCCTCAGCGAACGCGGCGTGCGCATGCAAATCGGCCACACCCTGGGCAGCTACGAAGAAGGCGTCGCTGCCCTCGCCGCCGGCGCCACCAGCTTCACGCATTTGTATAACGCCATGAGCCCGCTGCATCACCGCGAACCCGGCATCGTCGGCGCCGCGTTGGCCCACGCCAAGTACGCCGAATTGATCCCGGATTTGCTGCATGTACACCCCGGCGCCATGCGCGTGGCGCTGCGCTCGATCCCGTGCCTGTACTGCGTCACCGATTCCACCGCCGCCGCCGGCATGCCCGACGGCGAATACAAGCTGGGCAGCCACACCGTCACCAAATGCCTGGGCGGCGTGCGCCTGGCCGACGGCACCTTGGCTGGCAGCACCCTGACCATGGATCAGGCACTGCGCAACCTGGTGAAAATCGGCCTGCCGATCAGCGAAGCCTCACAACGCCTGTCGCAATTTCCTGCGGACTATTTGGGCCTGGAAGAACGCGGGCGCCTGCAACCGGGCAGCTTTGCCGACTGCGTGCGCATGGACCGCTCCCTGACACTCACCGACGTAATGGTCGAAGGAGAAACCATTGACTTCAAAAATGCTTGAAGAGGCCCTGGCCTCCTGTGACGCCGTGGAGGCCCAACTGCAGCGCCTCAACCCGATACTGGAGGAAGTGGCCGGGCGCCTGCGCCGCCAGCCGCCGCAAGTGGCGATGACCATCGCCCGTGGCAGTTCAGACCATGCCGCCAGCTACTTCGCCTACCTGGCCATGCAGCATGTGGGTATTCCGGTGGCGTCGTTGCCAATGTCGGTGGTGACCTTGCTGCAAGCGCCGTTAAAGGTCAGCGGCCAAGTGGCGTTCGGTTTCTCCCAGTCGGGGCAAAGCCCGGATTTGGTCAACAGCCTGCGCCTGCTGCGCAAACGCGGGGTCTTGAGCATTTCGATGGTCAACGCCGAAGACTCACCACTGGAAGCCGCGTGTGAATTCCATGTGCCACTGTGTGCCGGGCCGGAGCAGAGTGTCGCAGCGACCAAAAGCTTTATCGCCACTTTAAGCGCCAGCGCGCAGTTGATCGGCCACTGGAACCAGGACCTGTTGCTGCTGCAAGCCTGCCAGGCCTTGCCCGACGGCTTGCGCGAAGCCGCCACCCAGGACTGGACGCCAGCCATCGAAGCCCTGCGCAGCAGCCAACGCCTGATTGTAATTGGCCGTGGCGCCGGTTTTGCCATCGCCCAGGAAGCCGCGCTCAAGCTCAAGGAAACCTCGGCGATCCAGGCCGAAGCCTTCAGCAGCGCCGAAGTGCGCCACGGGCCGATGGCCTTGATCGATGAAAACTACCCACTGCTGGTGTTCGCCCCACGCGGCGCCGAGCAAGCCGGGCTGTTGAGCCTGGCCGCCGATATGCGTCAACGCGGCGCCCGCGTCTTGTTGGCCGCGCCGGACGATATCGTTGAACGCGACCTGACCCTGAGCCGCGCCGAACACCCGAGCCTGGACCCGATCCTGGCGATCCAAAGCTTCTACGTGATGGCCGCAGGCCTGGCGGAGGCCCGCGGCATGGACCCGGACCAGCCGCGCCACCTGAGCAAAGTTACCCGCACTCACTGAGTCGCGTTTTCCTGATGAGTACCGTGCCCATGTCCTACAACAATAATGAATTGACCCTAAGCGCCCCACTCAGTGGCCCGGTGCTGAGCCTGGGCAACGTTCCCGATGAAGTGTTCGCCAGTGGCGCCATGGGCGACGGTATTGCCATCGACCCACTGAACGATTGCCTGCACGCCCCCTGTGATGGCGTGATCATCCACGTCGCCCGCACCGGGCACGCACTGACGATTCGTGCCGACAACGGCGCCGAAGTGTTGATGCATGTGGGCATCGACACCGTGGAATTGAACGGCGAAGGCTTTGCCCTGCTGGTGAAGGAAGGCGCACGGGTGAGCCAGGGCCAGGCACTGGTGCAGTTTGATCTGGATCGCATTGCGCGCCAGTGCAAAAGCCTGGTCAGCCTGATTATCCTGACTAATGGCGAGGGTTTTGAGCTACGGCCGGTTGCAGGAAAAACCGTCAAGGTGGGTGAGCCGTTGCTGCACATTGCCGCGCGTTCGGTAGCGCCGTTGCAGGCGGCTGTGGATAACTCTGTCACCGAAGTGCGCGCCAGCGTGCGCATTACCCACCGTGGCGGTTTGCATGCACGCCCCGCCGCGCTGGTGCGTAAGACCGCGCAAGGTTTCAGCAGCCATGCAGAGTTGCACTTCGCCGGTAAGTCGGCGCCGTGCGATAGCCTGATTGGCTTGATGGGGTTGGGCATTGGTGAAGGTGATGAAGTGCGCATCACCTGTCGCGGCAAGGATTGCGAGGCGGCGTTGCAGGCGCTGGTGGCCGCACTGTCGGTTGCTGTGAGTGAAGAACACCACGCGCCGGTAGTCGTGACACCGCGTCGGGCGAACACCGAAGCCGGTGTGTTGCAAGGCGTGTGCGCCGCGCCCGGCCTGGTCTGCGGGCCGCTGTTTCGCCTCACCGGTATCGAACTGCCGCAAGACACGGGCAACCACATCGCCGACGAACAACTGCAACGCCTGGACACCGCGCTGGAGCACGTGCGCGGAGAAATCCGCAGCACCCTGGCACAGGCACGCCAACGCAAGAACGTCGAAGAAGAAGACATCTTCGCCGCCCACCTTGCGCTGTTGGAAGACCCCACGCTGCTGGATGCCGCCACCCGTGCCATCGAGCAAGGCAGCGCCGCTACCCACGCCTGGCGCGATGCGATCCAGGCGCAATGCGCGGTGTTGCTGGCCCTGGGTAAACCGCTGTTTGCCGAGCGCGCCAACGACCTGCGCGATCTGCAACAGCGAGTACTGCGTGCGCTGTTGGGGGAAGTCTGGCACTTCGAATTGCCGGCCGGCGCGATTGTCAGCGCCCATGAACTGACCCCCTCCGACCTGCTGCAACTGAGCGCACAAAACGCCGTGGGTATCTGCATGGCCGAAGGCGGCGCTACGTCTCACGTCGCGATTTTGGCCCGAGGCAAAGGCTTGCCGTGCGTGGTCGCGCTGGGCGCCGAAGTGCTCGACGTGCCCCAAGGCCAACGCGTGGTGCTGGACGCGGCCAACGGTCGCCTGGAACTGGCCCCCAGCGAGGCGCGCCACGCCGAAGTGCACCAGATTCGTGATGCGCAAAAGTTGCGCCGTCAGCAACAACAGGCCCAAGCCCAACAAGCGGCGCAAACCCGCGATGGCGTAAACATTGAAGTGGCGGCGAATGTTGCCTCCAGTGCCGAGGCTAAAGTGGCGTTTGAGAACGGCGCCGATGGTGTGGGTTTGCTGCGCACCGAATTCCTGTTTGTCGACCGCCGCACCGCGCCGGATGAGCAAGAGCAACGCCAGGCCTACCAGGCCGTGCTGGATGCCATGGGTGACAAGTCGGTGATCATTCGCACCATCGACGTGGGCGGCGACAAACAGCTCGATTACCTGCCGTTGCCGGTTGAGGCCAACCCGGTGCTGGGCTTGCGCGGCATTCGCCTGGCGCAAGTACGCCCGGACGTGCTCGACCAACAACTGCGCGCCCTGCTGCAAGTGTCTCCGCTGGCGCGTTGCCGCATCCTGCTGCCGATGGTCAGTGAGGTGGATGAACTGCTGCAGATCCGCCAGCGCCTGGATGAACTCTGCGCGGAGCTGGAGCTGACCCAGCGTCCGGAACTGGGCGTGATGATCGAAGTGCCCGCCGCCGCGCTGATGGCTGAGCAACTCGCCAAACACGCGGACTTTTTATCCATCGGCACCAATGACCTGTCCCAGTACACCCTGGCCATGGACCGCGACCACGCGGGCCTCGCCGCACGGGTGGATGCCTTGCACCCGGCGCTGCTGCGCTTGATCGCGCAAACCTGCGCCGGCGCCGCCAAGCATGGGCGTTGGGTCGGTGTGTGCGGCGCCCTGGCGTCCGACCCGCTGGCCACACCGGTGCTGGTTGGCCTGGGTGTGAGTGAACTGTCGGTAAGCCCGCCGCAAATCGGAGAAATCAAGGACCGCGTTCGTCACCTGGACGCGGCGCAATGCCGGCAATTGAGCCAAGGCCTGCTCGACCTGAGCAGCGCCAAGGCCGTTCGCCAAGCCTGTCAACACCACTGGCCGCTGAGCTGAAAACAACAAGAATAGGGAGACACGCCATGTACCAACATTTCATCGAAGGCCTGCAACGCCTCGGCCGCGCACTGATGCTGCCGATCGCTATTCTGCCGATCGCCGGTCTCTTGCTGCGTCTGGGCGACACCGACCTTTTGAACATCGCGGTGATGCACGATGCCGGGCAAGCAATCTTCGCCAACCTGGCGCTGATCTTCGCCATCGGTATTGCCGTGGGTTTTGCCCGCGACAATAACGGCACGGCGGGTTTGGCCGGGGCGATTGGTTACCTGGTGATGATTTCCACGCTCAAGGTGATGGACACCACCATCAACATGGGCATGCTCGCCGGTATTGCCAGCGGCTTGATGGCCGGTGGGCTGTATAACCGCTTCAAGGACATCAAGCTGCCGGAGTACCTGGCCTTCTTTGGTGGGCGACGGTTTGTGCCGATTGTCACCGGGTTTTCGGCGGTCGCTCTGGGCGTGATCTTCGGCCTGATCTGGCCGCCGATCCAGCACGGCATCAACAGTTTCGGCGTGCTGCTGATGGAAAGCGGCAGCTTTGGCGCATTCGTGTTTGGCGTGTTCAACCGCCTGCTGATCGTCACCGGCCTGCACCATATCCTCAACAACATGGCGTGGTTTGTGTTCGGCAGCTTTACCGACCCAACCACCGGCGCCATCGTCACCGGCGACCTGACCCGTTATTTTGCCGGCGACCCGAAAGGCGGCCAGTTCATGACCGGCATGTTCCCGGTGATGCTGTTCGGCCTGCCCGCCGCGTGTTTGGCGATGTACCGCAATGCACTGCCGGAACGCCGCAAGGTCATGGGCGGGATTTTCCTGTCGATGGCGCTGACCTCGTTCCTCACCGGCGTGACCGAGCCGATCGAGTTCGCATTCATGTTCCTTGCGCCATTTTTGTACCTGATCCACGCGGTGCTCACCGGCCTGTCGATGGCCGTGACCAATATGCTGAATATCCACCTCGGTTTTACCTTCTCCGGTGGCTTTATCGACATGGTGCTCGGTTGGGGCAAGTCCACCAACGGCTGGCTGGTATTCCCGGTCGGGTTGGCTTACGCGGTGATCTACTACAGCGTGTTCAACTATTGCATTCGTCGGTTCAACCTGAAGACACCGGGGCGTGAAGACATCCAGGTGGTGCAGGCTGAGGTGATGACCGATAACCAGCGGGCCAGTGCCTACATCAGTGCACTCGGCGGTGCAGAGAATTTGCTGAGTGTCGGCGCGTGCACGACTCGTCTGCGCCTGGACATGGTGGATCGTAACAAGGCGGTGGATGCGCAGTTGAAAGCACTGGGCGCCATGGCTGTGGTTCGGCCGGGTAACGGCGGGAGTTTGCAGGTGGTCGTAGGGCCGATGGCCGACAGCATTGCGGATGAGATCCGCCTGGCGATGCCGTCGTTTGTTGCCAGTGCGCCGGTGGCCGCCCAGCCTGTGGATAAACCGGTCGCGGTGAATGTGCAAGAGGCCGAGAAGTGGCTGAATGCTTTAGGCGGCCGCACGAATGTGCGCCAGCTGGAAGCGGTGGCGATGACCCGATTGCGGGTGGAACTGGGGGATGATTCGGTGCTGTCTGAAGCGGACCTGACTGCGCTGGGTTGCCAGGGTGTGAGCCAGCTGGACAGCGGGGTTTGGCATTTGTTGATTGGTGACAAGGCCACTGGATTGGGCGAGGCACTGGAGCGGCTGGTTACCCGACCAATCAACGCCTGACCACCACTGTGACCGATCAACCTCTGTGGCGAGGGAGCTTGCTCCCGCTGGGCTGCGCAGCAGCCCCTTGCCCAGCCTACACATTCTTTCAGAAAGAACTCTGTGGCAGGTTTTGGGGGCGCTTCGCACCCCAGCGGGAGCAAGCTCCCTCGCCACAGAGTGGGTGTCTTCAGTTGCTGATGGGGATTTCTTGTAGATCCAACACCCTATCCACCATCAACTGAATACCTTCAAGCATCCGATGAATCCCCAGCACCGCATCACGCTGTGGGCCGTCGATGTCAAAAGCCAGATTGCCTGCCAGTGCTTGTACTGATGCCAGGTCTTGGGAGGCATTGGCGAGCAGGGTTTCGCTGTTCAGGTTAGGAAGTACGGTGAAGATTTGATCGGTGGGCTGAGAATCAGATGGGGGATTTGGACTGTCTTTGATCATGGTGTGTTTCCTAGTGAGAATTTAGGAACTACCAGCATCACTTGCAGATGATGGGTGGCAGCTGTGCGCGGGCCTGCAAGACCGAGTCCCACCAGCACCTCGGTAGACCCGAAGGTCTCCCGCACACAGCCGCCATAAATGACGACCATGAAAAAGCGCCGCAATTATAAAGGCGCTTAGGAGTAACTGGTGAGGTTTCGGCGGGCTTGCAGTCCCGATCGCTGAATTGGCAGCGACTGGCAAAGGTTAATAAGGCGAGTTCCTAGGGACAACCTGAAAAGCCTGTGGGAAAGATCTGGGGCGCCTGTCCCGGCGCCATCGCAGGCAAGCCAGCTCCCACATTTTGAACGTATTCACAGATCAAACTGTGGGAGCTGGCTTGCCTGCGATTGGCCCTTACAACCAACAAAAAACCCGCTGACCAAACTGGCCCAGCGGGTTTCTTGTTTCTGCAACCTGCGAATCAAAAATCCGCCAACTGCCACACCTCATACGCCGGTGTCTCATAGGGATGGCTGAGTTTCAACGCGGCTACAACCGCCACGATCAACTCATCCGCCACCACCAGCTCAACCTTCCATTCTTCAACCACTTCAACCTGGCCCACCTGCCCAAGAAACGGCTGGCTGCCGTCCAACGCGCGGAATTGGCCCTGGCCCAGCACTTGCCAGGCACAGCTGTCGTAGTTGCCGATGCGCCCGCCGCCGGCGGCGAAGACGGCGGTTTTCACCGTCTCCACATGGCTGGCGGGCACAAAGAAGGCAAGCTTGTACACCGCCTTAGTTCACCCACACGCGAGCGTTGCGGAACATGCGCATCCACGCGCCGTCTTCGTTCCACTCTTCAGGGCGCCACGAGTTTTGCACGGCGCGGAATACACGCTCCGGGTGCGGCATCATGATGGTCACGCGACCGTCGCGGCTGGTAAGGCCGGTGATCCCGCGCGGCGAGCCGTTCGGGTTGGCCGGGTAGCTCTCTGTGACCTTGCCGTGGTTGTCGACGAAACGCATCGCCACACAACCGGACAGGTCGGCTTCGAGCAGGGCTTCTTCGCTGGAGAATTCAGCGTGGCCTTCACCGTGGGCGATGGCGATTGGCATGCGCGAACCGGCCATGCCTTGCAGGAAGATCGAGTTGGATTCCTGCACCTGCACCATGGCGACACGGGCTTCGAACTGCTCGGAACGGTTACGCACAAAGTGCGGCCAGAACTCGCTGCCCGGGATCAACTCGTGCAGGTTGGACATCATCTGGCAACCGTTGCACACACCCAGGGTGAAGCTGTCGTTACGCTCGAAGAAGCCCTGGAACGCATCGCGCGCACGGCTGTTGAACAGGGCCGATTTGGCCCAGCCTTCACCGGCACCCAACACGTCACCGTAGGAGAAACCACCGCAAGCGACCAGGCCTTTGAACTCATTGAGGTCAACGCGACCGGCGAGGATGTCGCTCATGTGCACGTCGATCGCATTAAAGCCGGCGCGGTCGAACGCGGCCGCCATTTCCACCTGGCCGTTGACGCCCTGCTCTCGCAGTACGGCAACTTGTGGGCGAATGCCTTTCTTGATGTAAGGCGCGGCGATGTCCTGGTTGACGTCGAAGCTGAGCTTGGTGCTCAGACCCGGGTTGTCTTCTTCCAGGATCACGTCGAATTCCTGCTCGGCGCAGTCGGCGTTATCACGCAGGCGTTGGATCTGGTAGCTGGTCTCGGCCCACTGGCGTTGCAGCAAGCGGCGCTGGCCGGCAAACACGGTATCGCCATTGAAGGAGATATTGATTTCACCGTTATTGATCGGTTGACCGATCACCGCCACACAGTCGTCCAGGCCAGCGGCGCTGAATTGTGCGAGTACGTCCGGAGTGGCGTCCTGGCGAACCTGGATCACGGCGCCCAACTCTTCATTGAACAGGATGCCGTTGATTTCGGCAGCATCCTCGGCAACGCTGTCGAGCACAATGTTCAGGCCGCAGTGACCGGCAAATGCCATTTCGACAACGCTGGTCAGCAAACCGCCGTCGGAACGGTCGTGGTACGCCAGCAGGTGGCCGTCGGCGTTCAGGCCCTGGATCACGGCGAAGAAGGCTTTGAGGTCTTCGGCGTCATCCACGTCCGGCGCGTGCTTGCCGAGTTTGCCGTGGGTTTGCGCGAGGATCGAGGCGCCCATGCGGTTCTGGCCACGGCCCAGGTCGATCAGGATCAGATCGGTGGTGCCCTTGTCCATGCGCAGTTGCGGGGTCAGGGTCTGGCGGATGTCGGTGACCGGGGCAAAACCGGTCACGATCAGCGACAGCGGCGAGGTCACGCTCTTGTCGGTGCCGTCTTCGTTCCAACGGGTGGCCATGGACATCGAGTCCTTGCCCACCGGAATGGTGATACCCAGTTCCGGGCACAGCTCCATGCCGACAGCCTTGACGGTGTCGTACAGGCGCGCATCTTCACCTGGGTGACCGGCAGCGGACATCCAGTTGGCCGACAGTTTGATGTCGGACAGCTTGCCAATGCGCGAAGCGGCGATGTTGGTGAGGGTTTCACCAATCGCCATACGGCCCGACGCAGGGGCGTCCAGCAGGGCCAGCGGCGTGCGCTCGCCCATGGCCATGGCTTCACCGGTGTACACGTCAAAGCTGGTGGCGGTGACGGCAACGTCGGCCACCGGCACTTGCCATGGGCCAACCATTTGGTCACGGGCCACCAGGCCGGTGATGGTGCGGTCGCCAATGGTGATCAGGAAGCTTTTGCTCGCCACGGCCGGATGGTGCAGCACGCGTTCGATGCTGTCGGCCAGTTCCAGCGTGCTTGGGTCGAAGTCATCGCCCAGCTCGGTTTCACGCACGGCGGAGCGGTGCATGCGCGGGGCTTTGCCCAGCAGTACTTCCAGCGGCATGTCGACCGGGCTGTTGCCGAAGTGGCTGTCGGTGACCGTCAGCTGTGGTTCGGCAGTGGCTTCGCCGACCACGGCAAACGGGCAACGCTCACGTTCGCAGATGGCCTGGAAGCGCGCGAAGTCTTCAGGGCCAACGGCCAGTACGTAGCGTTCCTGGGATTCGTTACTCCAGATTTCGTGCGGGGCCATGCCCGGCTCGTCGTTTGGAATGTTGCGCAGTTCGAAACGGCCACCACGGTCGCCATCGTTGACCAGTTCCGGGAAGGCGTTGGACAAACCACCGGCGCCGACGTCGTGGATGAAGCTGATCGGGTTCTTGTCACCCAACTGCCAGCAACGGTCGATGACTTCCTGGCAGCGGCGTTCCATTTCCGGGTTTTCGCGCTGTACGGAAGCAAAGTCCAGGTCTGCCGAGCTGGTGCCGGTGGCCATGGAGGAGGCTGCACCGCCGCCCAGGCCGATCAGCATCGCCGGGCCGCCGAGCACGATCAGCTTGGAGCCGACCAGGATCTCGCCCTTCTTGACGTGTTCTTCACGGATGTTGCCCATGCCGCCGGCCAACATGATCGGCTTGTGGTAACCGCGCACTTCATCGCCACGCGGGGTGGTGATGGACTGTTCGAAGGTACGGAAGTAACCGGTCAGCGCCGGGCGCCCGAACTCGTTGTTGAACGCGGCGCCGCCCAGCGGGCCTTCGATCATGATGTCGAGTGCGGTGACGATGCGCTCAGGCTTGCCGTACGGCACTTCCCACGGCTGTTCGAAGCCCGGGATCTGCAGGTTGGACACGGTGAAACCGGTAAGGCCAGCCTTTGGCTTGGCGCCACGGCCGGTGGCGCCTTCGTCACGGATTTCGCCGCCCGAACCTGTCGCTGCGCCCGGGAACGGGGCAATCGCGGTCGGGTGGTTGTGGGTTTCAACCTTCATCAGGATGTGCACCGGCTCCTGCACCGCGCCGTACTGGCGGGTTTCAGGGTCCGGGAAGAAACGGCCGGCGACGGAGCCGACGATCACCGAAGCGTTGTCCTTATAAGCCGACAGAACGCCTTCGCTGTGCATCACGTAGGTGTTCTTGATCATGCCGAACAGGCTTTTTTCCTGGCTTTCGCCGTCAATGTCCCAACTGGCGTTGAAGATCTTGTGACGGCAGTGCTCGGAGTTGGCCTGCGCAAACATCATCAGCTCGATGTCGTGCGGGTTGCGCTTCAAGCCGTTGAAGGCGTCGACCAGGTAGTCGATCTCGTCTTCGGCGAGCGCCAGGCCCAGTTCGGTGTTGGCCTTCTCGAGGGCGGCGCGGCCACCGCCGAGCACGTCAATCGCGGTGAGCGGCTTGGGCTCGGCGTGGCTGAACAGGCCGGCAGCCTGTTCCAGCTGGCTGACGATGATCTGGGTCATGCGGTCGTGCAGGCTGCTGGCGATCAGCTCGGCTTCAGCGTCGCTGAACTGGCCAGCCACGTAGAAGGCGATGCCACGCTCAAGGCGCTGGATGCTCGACAGGCCGCAGTTACGGGCGATGTCGCTGGCCTTGCTCGACCAGGGCGAGATGGTGCCGAACCGCGGCAGAACCAGGAACAAGCGGCCGGTCGGCTCTTGAACGGGAACGCTGGGGCCGTACTTCAGAAGGCGTGCGAGCACTTGCTGTTCGTCGGCGGTCAAGACGCCGGTTACGTCGGCGAAGTGAGCAAATTCAGCATACAAGCCTGTAACAGCTGGAACCTTTTGGCTCAGTTGCTCAAGGAGTTTGCTGTGGCGAAAGGCAGAAAGGGCAGGAGCGCCGCGCAGGATCAACATCTTCGGGACAGCCTCGGGAAGGGGGTGTGCTTTGAGGCCGTGCATTCTAGCGTAAACCTGCGCCAACGGCACTCGAAACGGCACGGCTGGCCGCTGCCGAACGTCAGTTGGCAGCGATTGCACGCTTTCGGGGCGAAATCCTGGGGTTGGCGCGCAGTTATTTTAACCGTCACAAACCCTCGCCAACCCACGTTTCTGCGGGCTGCAGCCCGGTTTTGCGGGTGCTAGCAGACAAGTCCGCTGCTGTCGAGATATGGCGCCGAGGGCCGTTTGCGTATACTGCGCAGATGTTCTCCCCTACTGCTTTACGCCCGCGATGCGCCAAATGGCTGATCGCAACCGGACTCTTCCTGATGCTCAGCGCCTGTGTTGATAAGCCCAGCACGCTCGAGCGAATCAAGGAGGATGGCGTATTGCGGGTGATTACCCGGAACAGCCCGGCCACGTATTTCCAGGACCGCAACGGTGAAACCGGTTTCGAGTACGAACTGGTCAAGCGCTTTGCCGATGACCTGGGCGTGAAGCTGGAGATCGAGACCGCGGATAATCTCGATGACCTGTTCGGCCAGCTGGGCAAACCCAACGGTCCGGTTCTTGCGGCCGCCGGCCTGGTCAGCAGCGAGCAGCGCGCGCAACAGGTGCGTTTCTCCCATCCGTACCTGGAAGTCACGCCGCAGATCATCTACCGCAACGGCCAGTCGCGCCCCACCGGCCCGGCAGACCTGGTGGGCAAGAAGATCATGGTGCTCAAAGGCAGCACCCACGCCGAGCAATTGGCGGCACTTAAAAAGCAGAACCCAGCGATTGAATACGAAGAGTCCGACGCCGTGGAGGTGGTGGACCTGCTGCGCATGGTGGACGAGGGCCAGATCGACCTGACCCTGGTGGACTCCAACGAAGTGGCGATGAACCAGGTGTACTTCCCCAACGTGCGCGTGGCCTTCGACCTCGGCAATGCCAGCAACCAGAGCTGGGCCGTGGCGCCGGGGGAAGACAATAGCCTGCTCAACGAGATCAACAGCTACCTGGACAAGGTTGAGAAAAACGGCACCCTGCAGCGACTGAAAGACCGTTACTACGGGCATGTCGATGTACTCGGCTATGTCGGCGCCTACACCTTCGCCCAGCATTTGCAGCAACGCCTGCCCAAGTACGAGAAACACTTTCGCGCCTACGCCAAGGAAGAAAAGGTCGACTGGCGCCTACTGGCGGCCATCGGCTATCAGGAATCGCTGTGGCAACCGGCCGTCACCTCCAAGACCGGCGTGCGCGGCCTGATGATGCTGACCCAGAACACCGCCCAGGCCATGGGCGTGTCCAACCGCCTGGACGCCAAGCAAAGCATCATGGGCGGTGCCAAGTACCTGGCCAAGATCAAGGATGAGTTGGACGACAGCATTGCCGAGCCGGACCGCACCTGGTTCGCCCTCGCCGCCTATAACGTCGGCACCGGCCACCTGGAAGATGCGCGCACGCTGGCCAAGAAAGACGGCCTGAACCCGAACAAGTGGCTGGACGTGAAGAAGATGCTGCCGCGCCTGTCGCAGAAGCAGTGGTACAGCAAGACCCGCTACGGTTATGCCCGCGGTGGCGAGCCGGTGCATTTTGTCGCGAACATCCGGCGGTATTACGACATTCTCACCTGGGTGACCCAGCCGCAGTTGGAAGGCAACCAAGTGGTGGAAGGCAACTTGCACGTGCCGGGTATCGACAAGACCAAGCCGCCGGAAGATAACCCGCAGCTGTAAACCCAATCGCCCAAACGACCCATACCCCTGTGGGAGCGGCGGTGCGACGATTCGACTTGCCCGCGATAGCGGCTAGCCAGTCAACATATTCGTTTCCTGACACACCGCTATCGCGGGCAAGCCCGGCTTCCACAGTTGATCCTCGTCGTTTTATAGGCCAGTGAGCAGATGCACGACCCCGCCCGTTAACACCATCACACCCGCAACACCCGCCGCCTTCAGCGCCTGCGCATCCAGCCGCCCTGCATCCTGCAACTGCACCCGCACCCGCGTCAGTGCCACGCGCTGTTGCGACTTGAGGTTATCCACACCGCCCAATGCGCTCAGTACCTCGGCCGACAACAGACCCTGCGCAGGCGCCACCACGGTTTCGGCAATCAAGTCCGGGGTGAGGGCCTTCCAGAATGCGTGCTGTAATTTCTCGAACATGCTCAGTGCTCCACGACAGGTGAGGTTTCAACAGTGGCCGCGTGGTACAGGCGCAGGGCCTCGCGTACTTGGGCGGCTTCTTCCAGGCCAAGCACCTGGCGGGCGATGATCTGGCAGTCGGCCATGTCCAGCTCGCGCACGGTGGCCTTGATGGTCGGGATCAGCGGTACGCTGACCGACAGTTCATCCACCCCCAGCCCGATCAACACCGGCACCGCCAGTGCTTCAGACGCCAACGCGCCGCACACGCCGACCCACTTGCCATGGGCGTGGGCGGCCTTGACCGTGGTGGCAATCAGGCGCAATACCGACGGATGGAAGCTGTCGGCCTGGCTTGCCAGGCGCGGGTGGTCGCGGTCCATGGCCAGGGTGTATTGGGTGAGGTCATTGGTGCCGATGGAGAAGAAATCCACATGCGGCGCGAAGACATCTGCCATCAAGGCCGCAGACGGCACCTCGATCATGATGCCCAGCTTTGGCAGCTCGGTCAGGCTCAGCGCCAGCGCTTCCTCTTCAAGGATCTTGCGCGCCAGATGCAGCTCCGACAGCAGGCTGACCATCGGTAGCATGATATGCAGCCGCGCAAATCCGGCACTCGCCAGGATCGCGCGGAACTGCTCGCGCAGCAATTCAGGGCGTTCCAGGCACAGGCGAATACCACGCAGGCCGAGGAACGGGTTGGTCTCGCGCTCCATCGGCACATAGGCCAAAGGTTTATCGCCGCCCACATCCAAGGTGCGCACCACCAGATTGCGTTCGCTGCCCAGGGCTCGGGCGATGGCGCTGTAGGTGCCGGCTTGCTCCTCGGGGCTGGGCGCGCGATTGCGGTCCAGGTAGAGAAACTCCGAACGCAACAGGCCAACGCCTTCACCGCCCAAGGCCAGGGATTGCTCGACCTCCTGCAACGAGGCGACATTGGCCGTGATCTCGACATGATGACCATCGCGCGTGATACCGGGCAAGGCGGCCTGCGCCACCTCACGCTCACGTCTCAGTATGTGTTGCTTGCGGGTAGCGGCCAGTTGCTCGACAGCGGCCAGGTCAGGCTCCAGGTGCAGCTCGCCTTTGTCGGCATCGAGCAGCACCTGCTTGCCGTTGGCCAGCGCCAGTGCCTGTACCGGAACGCCGCACAACGACGGCAAACCAAGGGCACGCGCCAGGATCGCCACATGGCTGGTGGCGCCGCCGCCGACGGTGACGAACCCCAACACTTTGCGCGTATCGAGGCCAGCGGTTTGCGAGGGGGTCAGTTGCTCGGCAATCACGATCGCACGATCCGGCAACGCCCAGGCGCTGTCCTCAATACCGAGGATCAACTTCAGCACACGCTGGCCAACATCGGCCAAATCCGCTGCGCGCTCAGCCAGCAACGCACTGCCCAGGCCGAGAAATAGCTTGGCGGTTGCGGCCGTGGCGCTGTTCCAGGCAAAGGCAGCACTCTTGCCTTCGGTGAGCAGGCGATGGGCTTGCTCCAACAGGGTCGGGTCTTCAAGCAGTTCCTGATGGGCGCGGAAGATTTCCGCCTGGGCGCTGCCAACCGCTTTGTCTTGCAACACTTGCAGCGCTTCGGTGGCTACCAGTAAGGCGCGGCTCAGCGCAGCGTGTTCAACGGATTCACCCGCGCCCTGTTCCTCGATGTGCAACTCGGGTTCCGCCACTTGAAACACCTGGCCAAACGCGGAGCCGGGCGAAGCACACACGCCGCGCAACAAGGTCGCCGATGACTCGGGTGACTGCGTTTCAACAGGCGCAACAGACTCTTCGACTGCCTCCCCGCAACCTTGCGCCAGCAGGGTTACCAATGCCTTGATGGCCGCATCGGCATCCTCTCCCGCCGCACTCACTTGCAAGGTATCGCCCTGCACGGTTTGCAGCGCCATGATCGCCACCAATGACTTGGCGTTGGCGCTCTGGGTTTGCTTGTGCAGGTAAATGCTGGCGTTGAAACCTTTGGCCGTCTGGGCCAGCACGGCGGCCGGGCGTGCGTGCAAACCGTTGGCATTGGGCAACGTCAGCGGTTTGGAGAACAGTGCATCGCCTTCCTCCTCGCCCACGGTTTCAGCGGCCTGGCCGGGTGAGACGTGCAACAGCGGCTGGCCCACCTCCACCGCGCCACTGCCCGATGCCAGCCACACAAACGGCTCGCCGCTGACCACCAGCATCAAGGTCAGCAAACTGCGCGCATTGAGCGCCACGTAGTCGGCATCAAACTCGATCAACGGCTGCCCGACCTCGACCCGCTGGCCTTCCTCGACCAGACGGGTGAAGCCCTTGCCAGCCAGGTGCACCGTGTCCAGGCCAATATGCATCAGCACCTGCACGCCGTTGTCGCCGGTGACGCTGACCGCATGCCCGGTGTCCTGGATATTGCTGATCACCCCGGCCAACGGCGCGCACAGGGTCTGCGAGGTGGGATCGATGCACAGGCCGTCGCCGATCATGCGGCTGGCGAACACCGGGTCAGGCACCTGGTCCAGCGCCAGCAGCACCCCGGACAAGGGCGCCAGCAGTTCCAGGGGTTGAGTTGTGGTCATGACTTCACCTGCTGTTTTGTTCTGTAAAAATCATAGGGCGAACGACGATCCACTGTGGGAGCTGGCTTGCCTGCGATGCCGGCGACTCGGTGTCTCAGTAAGACCGAGGGGTTGCTATCGCAGGCAAGCCAGCTCCCACCTAAAAAGCGTTCACTTAAAACCGAGCTATTTCCACCAATATTCGACTTGCACACCCACATTCGAGCCATGCCGCGCCGTGCCGTAGGCGCCGGTGTCGGACAACGCCGAGCCCGCCGCCAGTTCGTTCGCCGCGCGCTTGGCCGCTTCGTTCCAGGTTGCATAGGTGTAGTACAACCGCACTTCCGGCCGTGCCCAGAAATCCGGGCCGTTGGGCGACCAGGTCGGGGCGAAGGTGAATTTGCTCAGCTTGCGCGTACCGCCGGCGGCCTCGACTTGATCATGCCCAAGCTCGGTGACCAGTTTGAACTGTTCGCTGATGGCATACGCCGGGCGCACACCGATGGACATCCAGGTCTGGTCCTGGCTGCCCGGGCGGATATCCTTTTGATACACCGCCTCGACCTGCCCACCGAAACGCGGCGTCACCTGCCAGTCAAAAAACTCCACGGCGCGGTAGCTTTTGCTGCTCTTGTCCAAGGCGGTATCGCCGGTATATCCCAAACCCGTGCCGGGGCCTTCGCCGTACTGCAAGGCGAATTTGTTCTTGCCGCCAAGAAACGGTTTTTGCACATGCTGCGCGGTGATCGCCCAACCGCTGTTGGCTTCACGCCCGCCGGCTTTTTCTATATAGCTCAAGCCAAACTCCAGCTCACCGCCGGGGTTGGTCTTGAAGCCTGCCACGTTGAAGTCGTGACGGGTGGCGTATTCCTTCTGGTAGAGGTTGTCCTTGCGCGACAGCGCGTAGCTGTATTTGAGGTCGCCGATTTTAACGTCCTCGACACCGCCGCCCGTGGCGCTCTGGTTCCAGTAGTAGAAGTCAGAGATATGGATGTCGTTACGCTTGTAGTAACGGCGCCCCGCCCACACCGAGCCGCCATTGAGGCTGGGCAGGTTGGACCACTGCGCGTACATCTGCGGCATGCGCGCCGAGCCGTTGTCCTCACCCTGGAACTTCAGGGCTCGGTCGTATTTGTTGTACAGCGATGCCATGGCATCGACGCTCAGCACCGAGCCGTCGTCGAGGGTCAACAGGTCCTGGCGCAACTCGAGTTCGGCGTACTGCTCGCATTCGTTGCCCAGGCGGTATTTGGATTGCGCCCCCGGCAGTTGGAAACACTGTTGCTTGCCACTGCCTGTTGAAGTCCCCGCGCCGCTGCGCAAGTAGCCGGCAAACTCCAGGGCTTGAACGGCAAAAGGTGCGGTAAGACATGAAGCAATGAGGCCCAGCTTTATTGTTGTTTTCATGAAGCACTCCGATATTTTTATTATGTTTTTTGGTGAAGCGCCCCCGCACTCCCATACGGGGGATGCAGCGGGTCTCAGTCCTTGAGGTGCAGCACAAACGATTCATACGGGCGCAACACCACCGTGCTCGAACGCAACGGGCAGTCGGGGTAATTGCTGATCAGCAGGCGTTGCTCGTTCGCCGCACTGAGGACGCCTTCCGGCAGTTGGATTTCGCAGGCTGTGCCGTAGAAGTTGTTGAGTACCAACAAGCGCTCGCCATCGCCTTCGCGCAGATACGCCCAGACCTGGAGGTGGTCTTGCAGTAGTTGGCGATAAACGCCCTCCTGGATCAGCGGCTCGTGACGACGCAACGCAATCAGCGCGCGGTAGTGATGCAGCACCGAATCGGGGTCATCCAGCTGGCTTTCGACGTTGATCTGCGCCGCGTTGGCCGGGATGCCGATCCACGGTTCACCGCTGCTGAAACCGGCATTGGCCTGGGTGTTCCATTGCATTGGCGTGCGGCTGTTGTCGCGCGACTTCTGCATGATCGCCGCCATGCTCGACGCCTCGGACTCACCGGCATCACGCTTGAGGCGGAAGATGTTCAGGGTCTCGACATCGCGGTACTGCTCAATCTTGTCGAAACCCGGGTTGGTCATGCCCAGCTCTTCGCCCTGGTACACATACGGCGTGCCTTGGAGGAAGTGCAGCGCAGTGGCGAGCATCTTGGCCGAGACCACGCGGTACTCGCCGTCGTTACCAAAACGCGAGACCACTCGCGGCTGATCGTGGTTACACCAGAACAGCGCGTTCCAGCCGCCACCGGCCTGCATGCCCAGTTGCCAGTCGGAAAAAATCTGCTTGAGCTGCAGGAAGTCGAAGTCGGCCTTCACCCACTTTTGCAGGTTCGGGTAATCGACTTTCAAGTGATGAAAGTTGAAGGTCATCGACAGCTCTTTGGACGCCGGATTCGAATAACGAATGCAGTGCTCAAGGCTGGTGGACGACATCTCGCCGACGTTGATCAGGTCGTGCCCTTCGAAGACTTCACGGTGCATTTCCTGCAGGTACTCATGCACGTTCGGGCCGTCGGTGTAGAAGCGGCGGCCATCGGTGTTGTCTTCGGGGAAATCGGCAGGCTTGGAGATCAGGTTGATCACGTCCAGGCGGAAGCCACCCACGCCTTTGTCACGCCAGAAGCGCATCAACTGGTACACCTCGGCGCGCACGTTGGGGTTGTCCCAATTGAGGTCGGCCTGGGTATGGTCGAACAGGTGCAGGAAGTACTGGCCGGTTTGCGCCTCGTATTCCCAGGCCGAACCGCCGAACTTGGATTGCCAGTTGTTCGGCTGGTCGCGCCAGATATAGAAGTCGCGGTACGGGTTGTTGAGGCTGCTGCGCGCCTGCTGGAACCACTCATGCTCGATGGAGGTGTGGTTGACCACAATGTCGAGCATCAGCTTGATGCCGCGCTTGGCCGCTTCGCTGATCAGCAGGTCGCAATCGGCCATGGTCCCGTAGCTGGGGTCGATGGCGTAGTAGTCGCTGATGTCGTAGCCGTTGTCGCGTTGCGGCGAGCGCAGGAACGGGGTGATCCACAGGCAATCCACGCCCAGCCACTTGAGGTAATCGAGTTTGTCCACGATGCCCAGCAGGTCACCGGTGGCGTTACCCGCGTGGCTGTGGAAGCTTTTGGGGTAGATCTGGTAGATCACCGAGTGTTGCCAGTCTTGCATGGTGGGTTCCTTCAATTGAGTTGTGTGCTGGCTTTGAGGGCCTCATCGCGGGCAAGCCCGGCTCCCACTTTGCTGTGTGAACACATTCAAATGTGGGAGCTGGCTTGCCTGCGATAGCGATCGATCAAGCGACGCGATACCCCGGCCGCACAATCTTCATGCTCAACGCACAGGTCAGAACAAACGGCACGACCATGGCGATGACCATCCCGATCACAAAACTTGGGATGAACTGCGGAATGATCGAGATAAACCCAGGCAAGCCACCCACGCCGATGGCCGAGGCCGTCACCTTGTTAAGTGACAGGAAAATGCTGCCCAGCGCCGAGCCCAGCAGCGCGGCATAGAACGGAAACTTGAAGCGCAGGTTCACGCCGAACATCGCCGGTTCCGTAATGCCGAAGTAAGCGGAAATCGCCGAGGTCGAGGCCATGCTTTTGTCCCGCGCGTTGCGGGTCATGTAGAACACGCCCAGTGCGGCGCTGCCCTGGGCCAGGTTGGACATCACGATCATCGGCCAGATAAAGGTGCCGCCCTGGGTGGAGATAAGTTGCAGGTCCACGGCGAGGAACATGTGGTGCATGCCGGTGATCACCAGCGGCGCGTACAACAGGCCGAAAATCGCCCCGCCAACCATCGGCGCCAGGTCAAACAGGGTGACCACACCTTCGGTAATCAGGATGCCGAGGTGACGGGTCACCGGGCCGATGATGGCAAGCGCCAACACGCCGGTGACGACGATAGTGGTGATCGGCACCACAAGCAGTTGAATGGCGTTAGGCACGCGTGCCCGCAGCCATTTCTCGATCACGCTCATCACATAGGCCGCCATCAGGATCGGCAGGATCTGGCCCTGATAACCCACCTTCTCAATCTTGAACCAACCGAAAATATCGAAGTACGGCAGGCTCTGACCATCGAGCCCGGCCACCGCCTTGCCGTAGTTCCAGGCGTTGAGCAAGTCCGGGTGCACCAGCATCAGGCCAAGCACGATACCGAGGATTTCGCTGCCGCCGAAGCGCTTGGCCGCCGACCAGCCCACCAGCGCCGGCAGGAACACAAACGAGGTGTTGGCCATAAGGTTGATCAGGCTCCACAGGCCATCCAGGTTCGGATACGCCTCCAGCAGCGTCTGGCCCTCGATGAACATGCCCTTGGCGCCCATCAGGTTGTTCACGCCCATCAGCAGGCCGGCGATGATCAGCGCGGGCAGGATCGGCATGAACACGTCGGAGAACACACGCACCAGACGCTGCATGGCGTTGGTCTTGTCGGCGCCCTTCTGCTTGACGTCAGCGATGGTCGAAGCCGCAAGACCCGTCTGCTCACGCAGGGCGGCATAGACCTTTTCCACTTCGCCGGGGCCGATCACCACTTGGAACAGGCCGCCGGTGAAGAACGAGCCCTTGACCAGATCGACCTGGTTCAACGCGCTGCTGTTGACCAGGCTCGGGTCCTTGAGCGCCAGGCGCAGGCGGGTCACGCAGTGGGCGGCTTGCTCAAGGTTGTCGCTGCCCCCGAGGTTCTCGAGAATCTCGCGGGCAATATTGGAATAGTCGTGGCTCATGCTTGGTTTCCACTTTGGTTTTTTTATTTGGGGGCAGTCATTGGCAGCACGCCGTGGGCAAAAGTACTCGTATGTACGAGTTAAATCAATAACTCGTCTGTACGAGTTACATAAAGTTTATTTTTCTGAATTTGAAGTCAGACATTTCCCTAATTCCACGCAGGTCCAATGGACAAAGCCCACCTCTGCCACTAAGGTTCCTGCCTTGAACCCGCCGTTCACTTTCATCAAGCCGGCACAGAGCCATCCCCATGAGCAAATACAACCAGATCTATACGGATCTGCTTGCCAGCATCACCACTGAACGCCTGCAACGCGGTACGCGCCTTCCCTCTGAAACCGAACTGATGGACGCCTACCAGGCCAGCCGTGGCACGGTGCGCCGCGCCATCGAGCAGTTGCAGGAGCGTGGTTTTGCGCAAAAAATCCACGGCAAGGGCACGTTTGTGTTGTCGCCCAACCCCATTGAGTTCCAACTGGGCGGCATCGTCAGCTTCCACGAAACCCACGCTGACCTGGGCGATGACGTACGCACCGAAGTAGTCGAATTCAGCCAGTTCCCGCTCGAAGGCTCGCTGCTGCAACACATCGAAGCCGCGCCCGGCGCTCTGATTACCCGCATCAAACGGGTACGGCGCATCGGCGGCAAACGCGTGATCCTGGACATCAACCACTTTGTGGCTGACCTGATCCCCGGCCTGGACCGCGACATCGCCGAGCAGTCGATCTATGCGTTTATCGAACAGACGCTGGAGTTGCAGATCAGTTATGCGCAGCGCACCATCGAAGCTCTGCCGCGCAGCAAGGACGACCAGGCGCATCTGGATCTGGATGGGCAAAGCCATGTGATTGTGGTGAGCAACCAGACGTTTTTGCAGGATGGCAGGCAGTTCGAGTACACCGAGTCGCGGCATACGTTGGATAAGTTTTATTTTTCAGATATTGCGCGGCGCTAAAGCCGAAAGAAGATCAAATGTGGGAGCAACTGTCTTAACCCACCGTCCGTCAGCGCCATTCTGTACCGTCTCGCAGCATGGCATTTAGTCTGATCAGCAGTATCCGCATGCAGGCGATGAGCGCGACTTTCGCGCTCTTGCCTCG